>JAKLHJ010000042.1 GCA_022710205.1 Patescibacteria group bacterium
AGTTCTATGATTTAATAACAGGAGATGAATTGAGCTGGCAGGCTATTCTTTATGACTTAATTAATTCTGAGCAGCTTGATCCTTGGGACATTGACATTGCTGTTCTTGCTAATAAATATCTGGAGAAGATAAAAGAGCTTGAAGAGGTTAATTTTCACATGTCAAGCAAGGTTTTATTTGCTGCTGCTTTATTATTAAGAATTAAGTCAGAGATTCTGCTTAGTATTCACATAAGAATTCTTGATGAAATCTTGTTTGGAAAAGAAGAAGAGGAGAAGAAAAAAGAAGAGGCCAGAGAAATCGCCCGCAAGATGGTTGGGCTTACTGATAAAGAAATTAGCGATCTCTTCCCCGAAGAGCTGCATAAAATTGATAGTCTTATGGCCGAACAATTCATAGAGCCAGCTGAGGGCGTGCGTGGTGAGGGGCTTGGCGATATGGAGAGAAAACTCAGGGTCCAGGAACAGATTGATAATGCGAGGAAGATACTTGGGAAAGAGCGAGTTTTGGGGCCGGAGGAGTGGAGGTCGTCTAATGCCGCCTGGACAAAAACACCAGTTGCGATTGATTGGACAAAAGTTCCAGAAATACCTTTTTCCGATGAAGAACTTGAAACTGCGAAGAAAAATGGGAAGAAGCTAGCGCTCAGCGCAGAGGGGTGGGACTTCCGAAAACACTACACATTTTTTAAGGCACTGAAGGAGGCATTATTAGGATAAGGCTGCTGTTAACTTTTTAAAATATGGCCAAGATTTTTATTTCATCCGATCATGCGGGATTTAATCTAAAGGAGGTTCTTGTGAGCTATCTAAAAGGGATTGGTCATGACGTGCTCGATAAGGGGCCTTTCACACTCGACCTTAATGACGATTATCCTGATTTTATTTCCTTAGTTGCTGCGGAGGTTTCTAAAGATTCATCTTCAAGAGGGATAATTCTTGGTGGTTCCGGTCAGGGTGAAGCGATGGTCGCAAATAGGTTCAAGGGGGTCAGGGCATCTGTTTTTTATGGTGGAACACTCGATATGATAAAAGTCACCAGAGAGCACAATGATTCAAATATCCTTTCGCTGGGCGCAAGATTTATGACAGAAGATGAGGCAAAAGCGGCGGTAAAACTTTGGCTTGATACGCCTTTCACCAATGAAGAAAGACACGTCCGCCGTATACATAAGATAGATGAGTATCCGGCGTAGTTCGTTTGTTGGTCGCGTTTACGGCGATTTTTTGAAGAGTTTGTAGTTGGTAGTAATTAGTTGTTAGAAAAAACTATTACTATTAACTATCAACTAAAAACTATAAACTAAACACATGGAAATTGTACCTGCAATAATCGGTAAAAATATAAAAGAGGTCGAGGACAAGGTCACAAAAGTCCTTGGTTCTGTGAAATGGATCCAGATAGATGTAATGGACGGTATTTTTTCACCTACAAAAAGCTGGCCTTATACAGAAGGCGCAATTAGCGACCTATCCAAGATAGACGCGATAAGGAACGACGACCAAAAGATAGAGGTGCATCTTATGGTTAAGGATCCCGAAAAAGTTATTCCGCAGTTTGTTGAATATGGCGCAGATAGGATTGTTTTTCATTATGAAGCTACAAAAAATAGTTCTGAGATAATTAAGTTTTTAGAAAACGAAGAGGTAGAGGTGGCAGTATCACTCATGATGAGCACGCCGATATCTGCTATAGATGAGCTTATCGGCGAAATAGACAGCGTTCAGTTTATGAGCATCGACAAGATCGGCAGTTACGGGCAGCCGTTTGATAAAAAAGTTTTCAATAGGATAAAAGATACAAAAGAAAAATATCCCGGATTATCTATTTCTGTGGACGGAGGAGTAAGTCTTCAAAACGCAAAAGAATTGTTGGATGCGGGTGCAGAGGACCTCGTCATAGGTTCTGCAATATTTGATAAGAGCAACCCCGAAGAGGAGGTTTTTAAATTTAAAAATATTATGGTGTAAGAGATAGTTATTAAGCCCATAAAGTCAAAAATCGTCGTCATTGCGAGCGTAGCGAAGCAATCCAGACTTATCTCGATATAGTTACATGGATTGCCACGCCTCAGCTAAGACGCTTCGGCTCGCAATGACAAAGTGTTTTTATTATTTTTTTAGTTAAAAGAAAGATGAAAGTTTTTTTATACGACGAATTTAATCCTCAAGACATAGCGATGATGCAGGCGCTCTATTCAAGGAGCCCGGAAAGTGTGACGAAGCATGTCGAGAAAGTGAGGCAGACCGGTTCCGGTAAATTCATGGAGCGATTTTATGTCGGCTATGGACACGCCAGCATCGCTGATTGTGGAAGCACTACGCTGTTTATAGAGGGGGTGAGTATGCTTGCGGCGAAAGCGATAGAGGACTGGCCGCTTTTCTCGGGACAAGAATCTAGCTCAAGATATATTGATTACTCCAAGCAGACACTTGGAGATCCGATCGGAACCCTAGCCTCAAAAAAGATCTTGGATAGTTGGATGGCTTTTTACATAGCCTCTTTGCCGAAAGTTGAAGAACACCTAATGGCAAAATATCCAAGAAAGGATGGCGAAGATGAGGGGGTTTATAAGAAGGCTATCAAGGCGAGGGCGTTCGATATAATGAGAGGATTCTTGCCGGCCGGAGTTCATACTCAGCTTTCATGGCATACAAATTTGAGACAAGCGGGGGACAAGCTCTTTTTGCTCAAGCATCATCCGCTTAAGGAGGTGCGAGATCTTGCCGAAAAGATACACGCCGAACTTTTTGCTAAATATCCTCATAGCTTCGGACACAAGTTTTCCGACGAGCAAGAGAATTACAGAAAATATTTGCAGAGCAAATACAACTACTTCTTCAACGCAGATGTTCCGGAATTTAAGATGAAGACGAATATAAAAACTTCCGAATTAAACAAATATAAAGATATTTTTGCGAAGAGGCCCGAGAAGACGGGATTGCCGAATTTCCTAGCCGAACTCGGAAATGTGACATACGACTTTTTGCTAGATTTTGGTTCGTTCAGAGATATTCAGAGACACAGGAATGGAGTGTGCAGAATGCCGTTGCTTACAACAAAGCTCGGCTTCAACGAGTGGTATCTCGCAGAATTGCCTGAGGCTGTAAGAAAAGAGGCGAACGGACTTATTAAGGAACAGAAAAAGGCGATCGTGGCGCTAAAGACCGACAAAGAGACGGCGCAGTATTACACCGCGATGGGATTCAATGTCAGTTGTAGAGTGACATACGGACTTCCCGCCGCAGTTTATGTTATGGAGCTTCGTTCCGGCAGGCCTGTTCATCCGACACTCAGAAAAGTCGCTCACAAAATGCACGCTGCGCTCAAGAAAGCGTTTCCTTTAATGAAAACACACCCTGATCTGGCGCTAACTGATTGGGACGTTAAAAGAGGGTTACAAGATATTCGCGAGAGGAAATAGACGTCATCGCGAGGAGGCACGACGAAGCAATCTAGGATAAATAAGGATAAGGTTAAATCTGGATTGCCGCGCTGCGCTCGCAATGACAACTACATTACCAAATTAAATTTATTAAAATGGTGGACAAGGAAATTCAAAAACTTATAAAAGGGGAGGAGGCGAGACAGAAGAAGACGATAACACTTATCGCTTCCGAAAATTTTGTTTCAAAGGATGTGCTTCTGGCTCTTGGTTCTGTGCTTACAAACAAATATTCCGAAGGATACCCAGGCAAGAGATATTATGGAGGACAGACTTTCACCGACAAGATAGAGGTGCTTTGTCAGAAGCGCGCTCTCAAAGCTTTTAAGTTGAAAGATAGTGAGTGGGCGGTGAATGTTCAGCCACTTTCCGGTTCGCCTGCGAACCTTGCTGTATATATGGCGCTTGTGCCGTTTGGAGAGAAAATAATGGGAATGTCGCTCGATCATGGAGGTCATCTCACACACGGGCACAAAGTTTCCGCAACAGGAAAGATCTGGAAGCAGGTGCCTTACGGAGTAAATAAAGATACTGAGGTTATTGATTATGAAGAAATAAAAAATATCGCTATTACAGAAAAGCCAAAACTTATTGTTGCCGGCTATACTGCATACCCTCGCGCCGTTGATTTCAAAAAATTCAGAGAGATTGCAGATGCTTGCGGCGCAATACTTATGGTGGATATGTCCCACTTTGCGGGACTTGTGGCCGGAGGCGCTTACGAAAGCCCGTTCCTTTACGCGGATGTTGTAACAACGACTACCCACAAGACTCTCCGCGGCCCGAGAGGCGCGATGATATTCTCTAAAAGAGATGGAAGAGAATTCCCTAAGCTTATAGACAAAGCAGTTTTCCCCGGACTTCAGGGCGGGCCACATATGAATCAGGTCGCGGCTACGGCAGTGGCGCTTAAGGAGGCTGCTTCGCCAGAATTTAAGAAATACGCAAAGCAAGTTAAGTTGAACGCCAAGGTTTTGGCCGAGGAGTTGGCAAAAAGAGGATGGAAGATAATTTCCGGGGGCACAGACAGTCATCTTATCCTTATGGATACGTGGATGGGAGGCAAAGGGATCCCCGGAGCCGAGGCCAGCGCAAGGCTTGAGAAGAAGGGAATCATTGTAAATAAGAACACAATACCCGGCGAGACAAGGTCGCCGTTTGATCCGTCCGGCATTAGGCTCGGAACGGCCGCCGTGACCACCCGTGGCGCAAAAGAGAAAAATATGGTAAAAATTGCCGAGGAGATTGATGAGATTCTAAGGAGTAAATAAAACTGTCATTGCGAGCCGAGATGCCTGCCCAGTAGTGAGCTCTGCTCTACTACTTCGGGTCTTAATCGAGGTGTGGCAATCCAGAATAGTTATAAAATTGAAAGCTATAATGTTATAAAGTTAACCCTGGATTGCCACGGGCTTCGCCCTCGCAAAGACAATAATAAAACAATGGTTGAGAAAAAATTAAAAAAATACGATCATAATAAAATTGAGAAAGCTTGGCAGAAGAAATGGGCCACAGCTAAGCTTTTTAAAACTCCTGCCTGCCGGCAGGCAGGGAGACTTCCCGAAAAGCCAAAGTGCTATGCGCTCGATATGTTTCCATATCCATCAGGCGACGGACTTCATGTGGGTCATCCTAAGGGGTATATCGCCACTGACGTATATTCGAGATTCAAGAAGATGAGCGGTTTTAATATCCTTCACCCGATGGGTTGGGACGCTTTTGGTTTGCCCGCCGAAAATTATGCGATTAAGAATAAAATTCACCCCGAAGTCGCCGTTAAGAAAAACATAAAGAGATTTAAGGACCAGCTTCAGAAAATAGGATTTAATTATGATTGGGAAAGAGAGATAAGCACCACCGACCCCGCCTACTATAAATGGACGCAATGGATATTTTTGAAGCTTCTCGAGAATGGTCTTGCTTTTGAGTCTTCTGAGCCGATAAATTGGTGCCCATCATGTCAGACAGGCCTCGCGAATGAGGACCTCGACGGAGATGTGTGCGAGAGATGCAGTTCAAAGGTTGAGAAAAAGCCGATGAGGCAGTGGGTGCTAAAAATTACTAAGTATGCTGACAGAATGTTGCAGGACTTGGACAAGCTTCCTTGGCCGGAATCAATAAAAGAATTACAGAGAAATTGGATAGGCAGATCAGAGGGCTCTGAAATCGTTTTCGCCGTAAAAAATTCTGACAAGAAAATACCAGTATTTACAACACGCGCAGATACTATAGATGGAGTGACATATCTTGTGCTCGCACCGGAGCACCCATTATTACAGAATGGACAATTACGAATTACGAATTACGAATTAGTAAAAAAATACATAGAGGAGGCGAAGAATAGGTCAGAGATTGAAAGGTTGGCGGAGAAAAAGGAAAAAACAGGAATAAAATTAGAAGGTATAAGCGTTATAAATCCTTACAATGGAGATGAGGTGCCTCTTTGGGTGGCTGATTATGTATTGGGCCACTATGGCACCGGCGCCGTTATGGCCGTCCCACAGCATGACGAGAGAGATAGAGAGTTCGCCACAAAGTTCGGTCTTCCTATAATCGACAGATCGCTTGTTCCTGTAGACGACGTCGTCAAAAAAGTTGGGGGAAGGAAGACTGTTAAATATAAGATCAAAGACTGGGTTTTCTCAAGGCAGAGATACTGGGGAGAGCCGATACCTGTGGTTCATTGTGAATCATGTGGGGTTGTGCCTGTGCCGGAAAAAGATCTTCCCGTAACGCTTCCAAAAGTTAAAAGCTATGCGCCGACAGGCACCGGCGAATCACCACTTGCAGATATTTCAAAATGGGTAAATACAAAATGTCCGAAGTGTAAGGGCCCCGCAAAAAGAGAAACAAACACTATGCCTCAGTGGGCCGGTTCTTGCTGGTATTATTTAAGATACATTG
>JAKLHJ010000043.1 GCA_022710205.1 Patescibacteria group bacterium
CATGAAATGCGTCAATAATATACGGATCGTTCAAGTCGGCTTGTTTCAACGCCGATTCCATTCCTTCAGAAAAAACTTTTTCCAAAAGACCGTTAACAATATTTGCGGTCTGCTCGTCTGCGGCGTCTAGATAACTTGTACCAGTGTCTTTTAATGAACTAGCGGGCTTTGGTGTGTATGCAGGCACCGATGAACTAATTTTTTCTCCGACAACCTGTCTTACGATATCCTTTTCTTCAACAATGCCTTTCTTGGACTCCAAAATATCCCTTTTGGCCTCTATCTGCCTGGTTAATTCCGCTATTTCAGCCTCTATTTTATTTTGAAATCCCTCCATCTTGCCGATTTGTTACAATTTTAATAAAAAATCGCTATTCAGATTTTTCAATTTCCTTGATCTGCTCTCTGACAGCCTCCAACTCTCTCTGATATCTTAAAATTTCCCCCTTAAGAAAGTCGTATTTAGGTATTGTCTTGCTAAACATAAACTCGACAACATCTCGCGGCTGTTCAACATCTACTTTTAAAAATAGCCTGTTATACCAGTTAGTCAGCACCGAGTCGCTCTCAAACAACTCCCTGAACTCCAGCTGGTATTCTTCCAAATCTTTCATTAATCTCTGTTCTGTATCCCTTAGGTCATTTAACTCTTTATTATTTTCTTTGTTCTTACCATAAGCCTCCTTAAGAGCCTCTCTCGCTATCTCAGAATTCTCTATAATTTTATCTCTCAAGGTTCTCGGCTTTTTGGGCTTCTTGGCGGCTTCAACAGGAGGAACAATCTCCTCTACAGACTGAATTTCTTCAGGAATGGGGACAGCCGGAGCCTCTACCTCTGTCTTCGGCAACTCTTCTTTTTTCTTTCTCCCTCTTTTTTTTGGGGCTTCGATTGTCTCTATTTTCATAAAATTAGATTATTACCTCCTAATATT
Source organism: Patescibacteria group bacterium (assembly GCA_022710205.1). Lineage (GTDB taxonomy): Bacteria > Patescibacteriota > Minisyncoccia > Phycocordibacterales > UBA12445 > UBA12445. The sequence goes on from JAKLHJ010000043.1 coordinate 933, forward strand.
AGCACTTTATATTACAAGTTTCCAAGGTTTTTGACGACAATTTCGCAAGTCTGACTTTTCCTGCTATTATTCAAATTGAAATTACCACAATAATTAAAAAAATATTTATCCTGTTAGAGATAAAAAAGGTTTGTTTATTGGTTTTATCGTAAAAATAGGGGTAAGTATTAAATATCGAGACTTAAGGTTCGAATAAATAAAGGAAGCGCAGAAATATAAGGCATTTTAATAAATTAATATAATTAATCGATAGAGAAGCAGAAGTGGTAATCTCCGCGATGCTTCCTATCTCTAACCGGGATGGACGAAACAATAGAAAAAACAGCCGAAGAAAGGGCCGCCGAGGAAAATCAATTAAGAAAAAGCGGTGATCTGGAATACTTGGCCACAATTTTGCCCAGAATAATCACGGCGAAAGAAAAACTGGAAAAACTGAACATGTATATTGAAAAATATGCCGATACTTACATGGAGTGGCAGAATATGTATGATAAAAAAGACCTTGAAGATTGCACAAAAAAGATGGAAGATATAATTTATAGATTGTCGTCAGTAAACAAACTATAAAAACGTATCCGGAATGGATAATCTTAACGAAAGACAAAAAGAGGCGGCCCAGCACAAAGACGGGCCGCTTCTCATAATAGCGGGAGCGGGAGCGGGGAAGACAAAAACTATCGCCCACAGAATAGCAAACCTCATAAAGGGGGGAGTGGAGCCAAAGCAAATACTCGCGGTTACGTTCACAAACAAGGCGGCAAAAGAGATGGCCGACCGTGTTCGTTTTCTCTTGCCCGCGAAGGAAGAGGCCGGAGGTTCTCCTGTGCTCTGCACATTCCATTCTTTGGGAGTAAGAATTTTGAAAGAAAATGCCGAAGCGCTCGGGCGTAGTAAATTTTTCTCCATTCTAGACAGCGATGAATCATTCGCATTTTTGAAAAGAGCGGCCAGAGAGACCGGCTTCGAACCGAAAGACATAAATATGAAGGGGATAGCGAATACCGTTTCTACAAATAAAAATAAAATGATCGATGCGGCTGAATATCAAAAAGAGGCCGCTCCAAGTTTTTTCAAAGATGCTGTTTTGAAAATTTGGAAGAGATATGAGGAGCTTCTAAAAGAAAATGAAGCATACGACTTTGACGATCTTATTCTAAAAACTGTTCTCCTCCTTCAAAACAAAAAAGAGATATTAAATTATTATCAGACTCTCTGGAAGTATATCCATATAGACGAGTATCAAGACACGAACACCTCGCAATACGAATTTTCACGGTTACTCGCGGAGAAACACGGAAACATTTGTGTTGTGGGAGATAGCGACCAGTCAATTTACGGCTGGAGATGCGCTGATTTCAGAAATATCCTTAATTTTGAACACAATTTCCCCGGAGCAAAGACCGTTCTTTTGGAACAAAACTACCGCTCAACCGGCAATATTTTAGACCTCGCCAACAGAGTTATTCGCAAAAACAAGTTACGCAAAGAAAAAAACCTATTCACGGAAAACAAGACCGGAGACAAAATAACTCTCTTTGAGGCGATTGACGAGAACGATGAAGCCAACTTCGTGGTCAACAAATCTCGCGATCTCATCAACAAAAAAAACGTGCGACCATCCGATATCGCCGTTTTGTATCGCGCGAATTTTCAATCACGCGCCCTTGAAGAGCATTTTATCCGCGCGGGCATCCCTTATCAGTTGCTCGGCACCAGATTTTACGAAAGAAAAGAAATAAAAGATATCATCGCTTTTATTAAATTTGCGCTAAATCCGAAAGACAATATTTCTCTCGCCAGAATAATAAATGTTCCTCCGAGAGGAATAGGAAAAGTCACTCTGGAAAAAATTATTTCAGGAAAAGAAAATGAGATTCCCGCAGGCACCAGAGAAAAAATAAACGAGTTCAGAAGAAAAATGGGGGGGATAAGAGAATTTTTGCTAAACAACAAACTTTCAGAGTCCATAAAACATATCGTGAAGGCGACAGGGTTAGATATGTCTCTCAAAGAAGAGGGAAAAGAGGAAGGAATGGAGAGGCTGGAGAACATCCGAGAACTCGCGAACATCACCGCCAAATATAATTCTCTAGAGAATGAAGAGGCCATACAAAAATTCTTAGAAGACACTTCTTTAATGTCCGATCAGGATGCAATTATGGATAAACAAAATCGGGAGGGTGTCAGACTGATGACGGTCCATTCGGCAAAAGGCCTTGAATTTGAATATGTTTTTGTCACCGGACTAGAGCAGGACCTCTTCCCGCACAGAGGATGGGGAGATATGGAAGACTCTGATATTGAAGAGGAACGACGTTTGTTCTACGTGGCCATTACCAGGGCGAAAGAGAAACTTTTTATATCATATGCCGCCTCCAGAATGATATTCGGTTCGAGACAAATGAAAATGCCGTCCGAGTTTCTCGAAGATATCGACGACACCATCGCAGACGTGGAGAAAAATGAAAATAATTTTTATGGTGGTTCGAGAGGAGGGGGCGGTTGGCAAAAGCCGGTGGATGATATAGTCTGGGATTGTTTAGTCTAGTTTGTAGTTTATAGTTATTAGTTAGTAGCCCAAAATAGACCACATTATCACCTTAAATCATTCTAAAAACTATAAACTAATAACTATCAACGAATCAAATGAAACCGAAAAAATCACTGGGGCAAAATTTTCTGACATCGACCGCGGCCTTGGCAAAAATAATCGAAACAGCGGATCTTCGTTCCGGTGATGCCGTGCTTGAGATTGGACCCGGGAAGGGTGCTCTCACCGAAGAGCTTCTTAAAACGGGAGCGAAAGTTTTAGCTGTAGAAAAAGACAATGAGCTTGTCTTTTTTTTGAATGAAAAATTTAAAAAAGAAGTAGCTTCAAAACAGCTGACTCTCATAAATGGCGACATTTTGGAAATTAATTTCGAAGAAAAATCTTTTATTAAAAAAGATTACAAAATTATCGCAAATATTCCTTACTACATAACAGGGCAGATCATCCGAAAATTCCTGACGGGAAAACAAAAACCTACAAAAATGGTCCTCTTGGTTCAGAAAGAAGTCGCCGAAAGAATCGTGGCAAAAAATGGCAAAGAAAGCATACTTTCTCTAAGCGTAAAAGCTTATGGGGAACCGAAATATATCATTAAAGTAAGCCGCGGTTCATTCTTTCCTGTTCCAAAAGTCAATTCGGCAGTCTTGTGTATAGAGAACATAAAAGAAGCATTTAAAAACGGCGAGGAAAAAAGATTTTTTGAAATTTTACATGCGGGATTCGGACAAAAAAGAAAAATGATATTGGGAAATATTTCTGATATTTTTGGCGGAAAAGAGTCCGCGAAAAAAGCGCTAAATAAGTGCGGGATTGACCCAAAAAAACGTTCAGAAGACATTGACTTGTCCGGGTGGAAGTGTCTTTCAAATATTTAATGAAACTTTATTATTATAAAAAAGATTATACAAAACAGTAGACAGTGTCATCCCCGACCCAATCGGGGATCCATAAAAAAATTAAAATAGATTCCCGCCTCCGCGGGAATGACAAAAAATGGCTAAATTCAAAAAAAATATTCTCTGTATCGGGGCGGGATATGTAGGAGGACCGACAATGGCGGTTATTGCGGCAAAATGTCCTGATTACAAAGTCACCGTGGTAGATATAAATAAAGACAGGATCAAGGCATGGAAAACAGACAACCTTCCTATCTACGAACCGGGGCTTCTTGAGATTGTAAAAAAGGCACGCGGTAAAAATTTATTTTTCTCGACCGACGTAGAAAAAGAAATAAAAGAGAATGAAATAATTTTTGTGTCCGTAAACACCCCGACAAAAACTTTCGGGGAGGGAGCGGGAAAAGCAGCCGACCTACAATATTGGGAGAAGACAGCCAGAAATATTTTGAAAAACTCTGAAAGCGACAAGATCATCATAGAAAAATCCACTCTTCCTGTAAGGACGGCGGAGGCGATGGAAAGAATTCTTAACTCAGGAGAAAAGAAAATTCATTTTGAAGTTTTATCCAGTCCGGAATTCTTGGCGGAAGGAACGGCGATAAAAGACCTGCTTAATCCGGATAGAGTTTTGGTCGGGTCAAGAGAAACACCCGGGGGAATAAAGGCACGCAATGAAATAGTTGAGATTTACGCAAATTGGATACCAAAAGAAAAGATACTCACAACGAATGTCTGGTCAAGCGAGCTTTCTAAGCTTGTTGCAAACGCTTTTTTGGCGCAAAGGATCTCTTCTATAAACGCCATAAGCGCCCTTTGTGAGAAAACAGAAGCGGATGTCGACGAAATAAGCAGAGCGATAGGCCACGATAGCAGAATCGGCGCCAAATTCCTTAGACCATCTATCGGATTCGGAGGTAGCTGTTTCAAAAAAGACATTCTAAACCTTAGTTATATCGCCGAAAGCTATGGTTTACATGAGGTCGCGGAATATTGGCAAAATGTTATAAAACTGAACGATTATCAGGCCGCAAGATTTGTAAAAAATATGCTAAAGAGCATGTTTAATACGGTCGCGGGTAAGAAAATAGCCCTTTTTGGCTTCGCTTTTAAGGCAAATACCGGAGATACAAGAGAAACGCCCGCACTCGCCGTCACAAAAATGCTCTTGGAAGAGAGGGCTGAAATCATAATTACAGATCCCAAGGCGTTACATGAGGCAAAAAGAGACCTAGCTGATATAAAAAAGGGGGTTACACTCGAGGAAGATGTATATAAAGCCGCAAAAGGGTCTCACGCAATAGCGATAATGACCGAATGGGACTCATACAAGACCCTGGATTATGAAAAAATATATAAATCCATGGAGAAACCGGCGTTCATTTTTGACGGCCGAAACATTCTAAACCACAAAAAACTTTATGATATCGGATTCAACGTCTATCCGATAGGCAAAACCCCCTTAAGCCACCTCTAAACAAGAATAAAGAAGCAAGAATTATGAGTTAAGAATCCGTTTAAACTCGGTGAGTTTAAACGGATTTTATAATACGCATATATCATTTCCAGGGTTTTATTTAATCCAAAAAATACAGATTGGCGTCATTTTTAATTCTTAATTCGTAATTCCTAATTCTTTAGAAACTTATCCACATATATCCACACTTTATCAACAGATAAAGTGATATAATATATTTTGGGGATTTTTCTAATAGAATGAATTATCTACCAAGCAAAAAATTTGCCCAAAAAGTCTTGGCGATATCCCTCGTGGCCTTGGGGTGGTTTTATGTTTTTGGCATAAAAAACAATAATTCCAACCAAAATAGCACGGAAGATAGCGGTGGAATTATGACCTTTTTCAGGACAAGCAACAGCTCTTCTCCTGACATGAAGGAAATGGGGAGCTGGGGAGATCTTTCACAAGAAGAGGTGGCCGCTATGAACGGGAAATTAGCGG
>JAKLHJ010000044.1 GCA_022710205.1 Patescibacteria group bacterium
CCATCTCTACTCTGACGGGCAGTTTAATTGTCCTCTCGAAAGAACCTCTTCTAATCTCCTTCATAAAATAGTCCTCATTGTCTACAATTTCCTCCTCTTCGGCCGTTCCGGAAACTTTAACAGAATCGGCTGTTATGGAGATATCTATTTTTTCAGGATCAACTCCCGCCAAATTTATTTTTACAACGACATCCTTGCCCTTAGCATACACATCCGCGGCCAAAGCCCAATCAGACTTACCCATATCCCGTAAATGCTGATTTTTAGGCTTTATCTTCACCTCTTCATCCATTTCATTTAGTGTTGCCCAGATCATATTTTTAAGAATTAAGAAGAAAGAATTATGAATAAAGAATACAACATTTCTTCTAAATATATTGTAACAAAAACACCCGCAAGGTGCGAGTGTTTTCTAATATTATCAACTAATATCTAAAAACTATTTATCTTAAGAGTCCGTCTATTGTTGCCTTGATATTTTCAAACGGCATAGCTCCGTCTATCGGCACCTTTTTGCCGTCTTTAGTCAAAATAACGCTGTAAGGCGTGCCCTGTGCTCCGGCATCTGCCGCTCCGCTCTCGGAATTAATAACAGCGGCCTTTCCTTTGCCGCTATCGAGGCAGGTGTTGAACGCCTTTAGGTCGAGGCCTGTTTCTGTGGCTATTTGAGGAAGCAAGGCTAGATCCAAGCTGTCGTTTGATTTTGTATAAGAGAAGATTTTGTTTGTATATTCCCAGAATTTAACATTTCCTCCGACAATTCCCGCGCACTCGGCCGCCTCCGCTTCTTTTCTTGATTTTGAGTGAAGCATATCAAGAGGCATCTGTCTGTAGACCCAAGCAACTTTTCCGCCCTCTCTGTAATTGTCCATTATCTGACCCATTGTCGCGTGGAATCTCTGACAGAAAGGACACTCCAAGTCTGTATAGGTAATTATTGTGATATCGGACCCTAGCTTTCCGACGATGTGATCATTTTTGTCCGCCGGTTTCACCACTATCTCCTTGGGAACCGCATCAGGCAGATTAGCCTCACCTGCTGTGCCGCTTATTATTTTTATTCCGCCCGTCGCGTATATAGAAGCGGAAATTAAAATACCTGATATAATTATGGCAATCGGCAAACCCAAATCTTTTTTGTTATCCATTTTTCTGAAAATTATTTAGTAATTCACCCTCCTAAATTTTTCACCTTTTTTAATTTTACCTCCGAATAAATCAGTAACTAGATAAGATATAACTACGTTGACTACTTATTTAATATTCCGAAAATTTTGGCGGGTAAAATCAATATAGCAATGATATTTAATTCATGCAAACACAGAAAAGCATACCGCCAAAACATCAAAAAGAGGCTGATTTGATGGTCCTGCCTGCCGATAGGCGCTGGTAGTAATCCTTACCTTACTATCGGGGCTTGCCCTGTAGTGAGCTCTGCTCTACTACAGGGTTGACCCCGTAGTGAATTTTGGCAACGGACCATTTAAAATGGTCCACGCGCCACAGCGCATTGCCAAAATCTACTACGGGGTTGACAAGATGTCTATAGGGTATATAATTATGGACAGATTGTTGTTCCGACCCGTCGCCCGCTTTCTAGCGGGCATTATTTTTAAATAAAATTATTATCATATTAATTATAAATAAATGATAGATCTAAAAGCATTAAATTCAGCCCTTTCCCAGCTAGAGGAAGAAAAAGGCATTCCGCGAGACAAGGTAATTGAAGCCATTGAGATGGCCCTTGCCGCCGCATACAAAAAAGACTACGGAAAGAAAAATCAGATAATAAGAGCGAAATTCGACCTTGATTCAGGCGCGACAGAGTTCGTGCAGGTAAAAACCGTTGTTGACGAATCAATGTTGAAGCCAAAACCAGAAGTGGACGAGGAGGGAAATATAATCTCCCCTATCGAAGAGGAACCGGAAGAAGAGGGTGAAATCAAGAAGGTATACTTCAACGAGGATCATCACATGATGCTCGCTGATGCCAAAAAAATTAAAAAAGGGGTAAAGCCGGGCGAAGAAATGATCTTCCCTCTCGAAACAAAAGATGATTATGGAAGAATTGCCGCGCAGACAGCTAAACAGGTTATCATCCAGAGAATCAGAGAGGCCGAGAAGTCTTCTGTAATCTCAGACTTCGGAGCAAAAGAAGGACAGGTTGTTACAGGGAAGGTTCAGAGAGTTGAGGGCGGAAACGTGTTCGTAGACCTCGGGAGAGCCACAGGGATACTTCCAAAGGACGAACAGATTCCCGGCGAAAGATACCGACAGGGCGAGAGGATTAGGGCTTATCTATATTCTGTAGAAGACTCCCCAAGGGGCGTAAACCTTAAACTGAGCAGATCTCACCCTCTGTTTATCGCTAAACTTTTTGAAATAGAGGCTCCCGAGGTCGCAAACGGTGTCGTAGAGATAAAGAGCATCGCCAGAGAAGCCGGATCAAGATCAAAGATTGCCGTTCACTCTAACGAGGCCAACGTTGATCCTGTCGGTTCTTGCGTAGGACAAAGAGGCACAAGAGTTTCTACTGTAATAAACGAGCTCGGAGGCGAAAAATTGGATATCGTTCCTTGGTCAGAAAATGCCGAAACATTTATCACAAACGCCCTATCCCCCGCGAAGATTTCTAGTATCAAAATAGATGAAGAAGAAAAAACAGCGGAGATTAAGGTGGGCGACGACCAATTTTCACTTGCGATAGGCAAGGGGGGACAAAATGTAAGACTTGCGGCCAAACTTACAGGCTGGAAAATAGACATAAAATCTTCAGCCGGCGCAAAAGCAAGCGATACGGACGAAGACGTAGAGATGTCCGACGAAGACGACGAGGGAATATAATTAAATAAACAAAAAGCCCGCAAGCGAACAGCCTGCGGGCTTTTTCATTGGCCCATAAATAATGGTATAATTTAGTTGTAAAAATATTTATGATTAAAAATCTATCAAACAACAAAATCGCCATTTCAATAGTTTTTTCCACGGCCATAATTTTGCTGTCCGCCCTCATCTCGCCTAGCGGCTCCGAAGGCGCCTCGGCACAATCCGCTAGCAACCCTTGTGTAGAAGAAAGTGGTGACCACCGCGACTCCAAACCTAGGACAGGCGGAAGTGGTTCTAGTTACATCGACAAAGAGGATCTTCGATCTCGGCTAACAGAAAAGCTTAAAACATCTAAATTAAACGGGTATGTTCCATCTGACGGGGCAAAATTCGGCATTACCACAGGATCACCAACAGAATGGGCTAATTATCTCACTGAATTAGCTGGGGCTGAATCGAGCTACAATAATGGTTCTGTAGGAGACATTGGAAGATTTAGCGGGAATTCAAATGGACTTTTTCAGCTTTCTCCCGATGATGCTCTTGGCTATGGGTTAAATGGGGGAAAACCATTCACACTAGAGCAATTAAGGGATCCCGATATAAACATGAGTGCGGCTATTAGTATCAACGAAGCTAAAGTAATAAAATACAACTCAATCAAAAACGGGGCTGGCCAATACTGGGGTCCGATTCAAAAAGGCTGGCTTCCATATGTTCCTGGCGGTGCCGGATGTTCTCAAAACGACAGCACTGCACAAAGCAACGCCCCCTGCCCCCCAAAACCGCAAACTGCGCAGGCGCAACCGACGGCCACACAAGGAACAGGAGAAGCCTCTCCGATTCAAAATCCGATATTTACAAGCTACTGGCCGGTAAAAGGCGGAGGAACCCAATCAATGGAAGGAGGATGGGTCACCTCCAGAAAGGGCCTTAACGGCCAAAACACGCCAAGCACGCTAGAAATGGTTAGAACCGGAGAATCGAACTTCGTAACAATCGCCGCAGACCCATCTCACTATGGGGAAACATATGTAATACCGAAAATTTCTTATGTAAATAATCAGGGAGAACAGCACACGCTATACAACGTAAAGGCCTACGTTCACGATACAGGAGGAGCCTTTAGGGTCACCGACGCAGACAATGCCGCCACGAGAGATCGAAAATTAAGAAAATTCGATATCGCCTACGACTCTTCATCCGGAGACGCAGAGGCGGCGAGGCTCGACGGCAAACAGCCATCCAAAAAAGATGTTCAATTCATACCGGCCGACGGAACCGCTGTTAATACAACGTCCGACTCCGGCGCAGAGGATGATCCGTGCTGGTGCAAAACCAATCCGCAAGAAAAAGCGGATTGTGAAAATCAAACTCAAGCGGCTTCTTCGATTACCCCAAACTACGGAGGCGCTCCCCTCTGGCAGACTAGCCCAAACTGCTTCAAGCACATGGGAAATCCGGGCGGGCCAATGGTCTATTATCTGACCTTTACCTGCAATTCCGGGATAAAAATAGACGGTCGCCATACTAGATATGTTGCAGACTGCGGCGTAAACAATAGCGTCGGATGTAGTGACTGGCTTTCGCGCCTCTCCGGCACGGCAGGGTGTCTGTGGTCTATGTGTAAAGGTAATAATGCGATATGGGACCCGGGGACGAAACGATGCGGGTGCGATGACGGCAGAAGCCTAAGGACAGCTTCTGTCCCAAGGGCCACGGTGCCGTCTGGTTCAGACCAGAGCCTTGAGCAAGAAAACCCGATTGGCGATACGCCTCAGTCTATTCCACCAGGAGAGAAAACAAATTTGTCTGCCGTCGAGGAACAAAAAGACAGCATAACGAAAGACAATACCTCTGTTCTTATAGATAAAAGTGACAAAACTATGATTGTATACAAAGACGGACAAGAAATAGCGAGAACAAATATAAATGTTGGAGTTAACGATACCGCGGGAACTCTAGCCGGTGGTATAAACGGCGACAAAATAACTCCAACCGGCACGTTCACGATAATCAACACAAAACAAGACTCAAACGGAGTATACAGCTCGGAGGGTGGTGCTTATATGGGAACGGCTTTCTCCGGGTTGTCTGCCGTCGACCAAAATGGAAATATAAGAGGTATTGGTATTCACGGAGGAAATCTGGACTCCGGAGGAACATTGCACGTTACAAACGGCTGTATCAGAGTAACGAATAGCGATGCGGACGTATTCTCCGGATTACCTGTGGGGACGAAAGTAACTATTCAAAATTAAATCATTAACTTAAAAACGGGCTCGCGATAAGCCCGTTTTAATTTATACAGATATTTTATTTTACAATTCCAGATTTCTTATCACCTCTCCTATTACATAATACATATCATCTCCTTCCGGTATCGCTCCATAAAATCTAACGGTATCGCCGATTACAAATCGGGAAAGTTTTGTCGCATACTTTTTATTATTAAGAACAGATGTCTTTGCGCCAAGTTTTACCGTGTAATCTCTACCCCCCACTGTCACCGTCGCGGTGGTCGGCAATTCCGTCCCGGAAAGAGATTTTAATATACCCTGATAGTTCCTACCGTTAAAGACACTTAGGTCTATATAAATCTTCACCCTCTTCGCATCCAAAATATTATTAGCGCGGTTCAACACACCCTCTACCTCCAAAACCCTATCGCCGACCTTAATATCGTTATATCCTAGTCTCCTGTTGCCCTTATCCACAACAAGGGAGGAGTTGGCCGCAAGAGTAATGGTCTCACCGCTATCTGTCTTAAGAAGGAATCCGTATGGTGCGGCAGGACCAGTGATTATTCCGGAGAATTTTCCCGCTTGATTCTGGTCGGAAACATTTTTAATCGTTTTCGCAATCACCGTGAGATTGTCTGTCCCGATTTCCAGCGAGCCATCCACATTCAGTCTGTCGTCTAGTTTCATTTCCGACACGGCCATTTTCTCGCCATATTTTTTTGTAATAGACGCCTTATCTGTTTTGACGGTAATTCTGATAGAAGATTCTTCCCAAAACAGACGGCCATATATCGTATTGCCGGCGAACTGTATTATTTTCACATTTTGCGCGCTTATATTACCGGCTGTGTCTATTTTTATGTCGGAATTTATTTTTTCCGGATTTAAAAGCTGAGCGAATGATACCGTCGGCACAGCTAGAGCTAATATTAAAACAAGATATATTGTCTTTTTCATTTTTATTTATTTTTACATTTTTCTGCTTACGCTTCCTAATATTATACACGACTTAAGCTATCAACAAAAAAGACCCCTTGCAAGAGGCCGGGAACTGATTTGATAATATTCCAAAAGAAAAGCCCCACGCATTGCATGGGGCTAAATAGCGGCCTAGGCCACTAGCTACTTGTTGTCCGTCTTCTGTTCGGGCGCGCCGGGGTTCTTGAGCAGAGCCTCTTTACGCTCCCTCTCGGCCCCACGAAGCTGCTGGTCGACACGATGGATCTCGCGAGCCACAATCGGAGAGATGGGAGGCATGATATTG
>JAKLHJ010000045.1 GCA_022710205.1 Patescibacteria group bacterium
TGCCATTATTGCGATATACATGATTATTGCCGCCTTTTTTAATTCCTTGTCTCTGCCTATCGTAGTCATGCTCTGTATTCCGTTCTCTATGGTCGGGATTTATTTGGCGCTCTTTGCCCATGGCAACCTTCCGATGACGTTTATGGGCCTGCTTGGAGCCTTCAGCTTAGCCAGCATTATTGTCAGTAATACATTGGTGCTGGTGCAATTCATCAACAATGCCCGCAGTAAAGGAATGAGCGTGACCGAGGCCGTGGTCGAAGGCAGCGTGGTGCGTCTTCGCCCGATATTTTTGACTAGCGGCGTTGTTGTACTCGGTTTAATTCCAACTATATACGGTTTTGGCGGCAAAGATGACTTTGTGGTGCCGCTGGCGATGGCCTTTGGCTACGGATTGTTGTTCGCAACGATCCTGACCTTAATCATAGTTCCTTGTTTCTATCACATACTCATGGATATTAAGCAGTCGCTTGGCATCTCCCCTGATCATGGATTGGCCAGAAAGGCAGAGAGGAAGGATAAAAATGAATGAAATAGAAGTTTTTGAAAAAGTAAAAAGCATAATAGTCGAACAATTGGGAGTAGATGAAAACAAGATAACCCAAAAGCTGTCGTTTAAAGATATAGGAGCGGATTCGCTTAAGATTATTGAATTCATTATGGAGCTAGAGACAAGATTCGAAATTGAAATCCCAGATGAAGACGCAGAAAGGATGAAGACAGTGGGCGATGCGGTAAAGCATATTCTCGAAAGAAAAGGCGTTTAAATAGCAATTATGTACCTGCAAAATATTATATCTAACGACCAGAAACAGTTTATTTGCAAAGAACGGTTTTTAATCCTAATACTTGTATTATTGTCTCTATTTCTATTCGGATTTAATCTTGGTGTTCCAAGTTTGTGGGATGAATCGGAAGCCATGTATACTGAAGTTGCCAGAGAAATTATTCAAACCGGTGACTGGATCACACTTCACTTTAATTTCCAGCCGTGGTTTGTCCACCCTCCATTCTATATGTGGCTTACAGCTCTAACCTCCAAATTTGTTGGCTGGACTGAACTAACCGGCAGAATATGGTCCGCTCTATTTGGACTTGGATCTGTGCTCGCGACTTATTTTTTAGGCAAGAATCTATTTCAAAAGAAGGTCGGGTTCTTGGCGGGAATAATTTTTGCTACAACCTTTCAAATAATTATAGCTTCGCGTGTGGGAGTAATGGATACTGCCTTAGGTTTTTTTGTTACCCTTTCAATTTTACTCTTTTATAAGGGGTATAAAACGGGCAAAGATACATATCATTTGCTCGCTTTTATCGCGGCTTCATTTGCCGTTTTAACCAAAGGGCCGATCGGAATTATTTTGGCTTTTTTAATAATAATCCCATATTTATTTTTCACAAAAGAGTTAAAGGTGCTTAAGGAAATGAGAATTATTCGCGGGGCCGCTATTTTCCTTATAATTATCGCGCCCTGGTATATCGCTGAATACGTGCGGCATAGCGGGGAATTTATTAAATATGTCTTAGGATATCAAACTCTTGGAAGATTTTTCGGCGCCGTAGAAAGTCAATCCGGCCCATGGTATTACTATTTAGGCATAATTCCCCTGGGTTTCCTTCCATGGACGGCATTCTTGCCCGCTTCTCTGGCTCGATTGTTTAAATCCAGAGCGAAAAAGGAATCTCTTTTTCTTCTCATTTGGTGCATAGCGGTTTTTGCCTTCTTTTCTCTCGCAGGAACAAAATTACCGGACTATATCATCTTCATTTATCCGGCCTTATCTATAATGGTGGCAAAATTTGTAAATGATCTTATCTTTGAGGATGAAAAGCAAACTCTTATAAAAGAGGCGTCCTTTTCCTTCGCGCTGCTTTTTATCACGGTAGTCTCAATGGTTGTAGCCGCAGGCTGCTATTTTAATCATTGTCTGCCGGTTGAATATATCAAGAGCACACATGTTTTTACCCCTTTGGCCTGCTTAGCAATTGGCGGAACGACATTGTCCTGTATTTTGTTTTTCTTTAGAAAAAAGACATTTGCTCCATTTTTAATAATAATGGCTACCATGTGTTTCATGATATGGAATATTACTGCGTGCATTCTTCCTGAAATCGAGCAATATAAACCCATAAAACCGTTGGCAATGGAAGTTAAACAATTAATACGTACCGGCGATAAGATAGTAGGCTATAAAATGCCTAGAACTGCCAGCCTTGTCTATTATTCGAGACATCCTGTGATTTGGATAGATAACGAAATGTCTCTTAATAGACTGCTGAATTCCGGGAATAATGCATATTATCTGATGAGAAAGCAAGATCATCAAAAGTTAAGAAGTAAAGGCTCTCTTTGTCTTATTGATCAAAAGGCGGATGTGCTGCTTTTATCAAACAAGGAGAAAATGCATTAATGCTGTCAATTATTATCCCTACTTATAACGAAAAAGAGAACATGGAGAAGCTCGCGGAAAAAATATCGCAAGTCTTAACACGGAATAATATTGAGGGTGAGATGATCGTGATCGATGATAATTCTCCCGACGGGACCGGTGCCGCTGTGGAGAAACTGAAAGATAAATATTCCATTAGAGCAATACACCGGCCAAAGCGACTTGGGCTGGCTTCAGCGGTTGCGGCCGGATTTAAAATAGCTAAAGGAGACACGTTGTGCGTAATGGACGCGGATCTAAGTCATTCTCCGGATGAAATACCAAGAATGTTTGAATTAATACAAGAAGGCAGGTCTGATTTTGTCGTGGGCAGCAGATATGTTAAAGGCGGGTTTTCTAAAGAATGGTCATGGATCAGAAGATTGATTTCATCTTTTGCTTGTTTTCTGGCAAGGGGCTTAACAAAAATAAAAGATCCAACTTCCGGATTTTTTATGATAAAAAGGGAAGTTGTCGATAACGCGGCTTTAAAACCAATAGGATTTAAAATTTGTTTAGAAATAATTGCCAGGGGAAAATACGACTCTATTTGTGAAATTCCGATCGCCTTTGCAAACAGAAAGCATGAAAGGAGCAAATTGGGTATCAGGGAATTGTTCCAATATGTAATACAGCTTACAGGATTATATTCTCTTGAACTGCCTCTTTTGGCCCAGTTTATAAAATTTGCTTTAATCGGCCTTTTTGGATTTTTCGTACAGATAATAATCTTGTATAGTTTGGTGGAATTCCTGAATATATATTATCTCATTGCCGCCGTCATAGCATTTTTTATAGCCGTAACCGGCAACTTTATTTTGAATAGAAATTGGACTTTTGGACCAAACAAAAATAAGAACTTTTACCGACAATATGTTTCTTTTGTTGCTTTGTGCGTTTTAGGGGGCACCATAAATACATTTATTCTCTTTGTTCTGGTCGAGCATGTTCATCTTTGGTATCTTAATGCCCAATGTATAAGTTTTGTAGCGGTAGGGATCGGTAACTTCTTAGGGGCAAGATCCATAGCTTTTAGCTAGAGAGGAAGGCTGATTTGCTTGATAGTAAAAACAAGAAGGGATGTGTGATATGAATATAGTTTATTGGATCATGGTAGTTTGTACAATATTTGTTTCAGGGGTTATGCTGTGGCGTCTGTTGCAGATCTTATTTCTTTTTGCGCGAAGGACCAAAACATCAGCCAAAGTCCGGATCGTTCCCGACGAAAGGTTGTTAAAAGTTACCATCCTAGTCCCCGCATACAACGAAGCAAAAGTGATCAGAAAAACGTTGGGTACACTTCAGGAAATAGAATATCCCGACGACAAACTCGAGATCCTGATAATAAATCCAAAATCGACCGATAACACATCACAGATCGCACATGAGATAGCACAGCGATCAGAAAGGAATATAAAGGTCATAGATGCTACCAACGGCTTTGATGTCCATGGAAAACCCCGGGCGCTCAATTACGCGTTAAAATATGCCGGCGGAGAAGTTGTCATAATTTATGATGCGGACAGTCTGGTCGATAAAATGGCGGTCAAATATCTTATTTCCGCGATGGTCGAAGACCCAATCCTGGCGATGACCTTCGGGACGCGTAAAGTCCTAAATCCTCATGGTTTCTTCGCGCGGCTGGCGTATTTGGAATCGCTCTCGCAACAGCTTTTGACGGAAACCGCTCCGCCTAAAGACGGACAAAACTTCCTTTTTTCTCCCGGTACAAATGTGGCGATCAGAAAGTCGGTTATCGAAAAGCTCGGCGGCTGGGATGATAACGCCCTTACGGAGGACTTTGAGCTTTCCGTCCGGCTCCATTCGCACGGCTACAAGATCGAATATGTGCCTTCCGCTGTTTCCCATGAAGAAGTCCCGGAAAAAGTGAGCGTCTGGCTGGCCCAAAGAACACGCTGGGCAAGAGGCGGATGGCAGGTCTTTTTGAAAATGTCGATGCAAATGAAGGACAGCCTTAAAGCAAAAAAAGTGAAGTTCATAAATATCATTGTATTTTACAAACTATTGGAATTTTATTCGCCGCTTTTTGGCCTTGTTCTTGAAGATTCGCTTTTTATCTTGGGCATAATGGAAATCCTGTTTTTTGGAGGAATGGGGGTCGGGTTTGCTCTTTGGCTTTTATTCTATATAGTTCTTTTTCTTCAATTGCTGGCTTGTCTGGTTTACAATCGAGAACTTTCAATAAAAAACATTATGGCGTCTTTTGTTCTGTACTTTTATTATCAGCTTTGGCTGGTCATTACGATGAAGGTCATTTGGCTGGAATTGGCCCGCTCTGAAAATAAGTGGGAAAAGACCAAAAGATTTACGAGTGGCGAATAAATCAATATTGTTGTTTGTATCTCTATCATGCTTGGTCTTTGGGCTCCTGACCTTGTGCGGATGCTCTTTTTTGCCTAAAGACAATGGCATAGAACTTGTCGGCCTCTATCCATATAGTGACGGAAGTATTTATGCCGGGAAAAATATCACATATCAAGGTGAAAAGGCGGGTTTTGTTGAAAAATCAGTAGCCACTGCTGAAGGATTTGCTCTTTACTTCCGTATCAATAAAAAAATATCCATGCCTAAAGATAGCGGCTTTTATCCAATCTCTTCGGTAAGCGGGCAAATATCTATCAGTATCAGGAAAGGGATAAAAGAAGAAATATGCAAAGACGGGGATGTCATCAGGTTCATAGACCTGCAAAAAGAGATGAGGGAAAAGAACGATAAATCCAATAATGCCGACCTTTCTCCGGAACAAATACAATCGCAGAAAAAAGTCATCAAAGATATACTTGAGATGAGCAAGTCGCTGGAAAACGCCGCGAAATGGTTGAAAGACGCGAATAAAACATTAGAAAAGCGAATAAGTCATTGAGCGCGAAACTTTGATGGAAGGAACTGCCATGATGCTACAATTATATCGTTACGTTCATGAACTGAAGCTAAAATGACCCATTCTCTCGGAGGCCAAAAAAGAATGAGACGGAAAATAGGTTTGGCATTAGGGACCGGCGCAGCACGCGGGCTTGCCCATATCGGAGTGATAAAGGTTTTGGAAGAAGCGGGAATAAAAATAGATTTTATCGCCGGGGTTAGCGCGGGAGCCATGATAGGTGGCGCATACGCAATATCCAGGGATATTAAAAAGATCGAATCTATCGCGCTAAAGACTGATTGGAAAAAACTGCTTTCTCTGGTTGATTTTACGGTCCCTGTGATCGGATTAATTGACGGAGGCAAGATCGAAGTGTTTATCAGGTCCGCCATCGGGGACGCAAAATTTTCAGACACTGAAATTCCCTTGACAATCGTAGCCACGGACGTAGAAAACGGAGAGAGGGTTGTTTTAAATGAAGGCAACATTGCAAAAGCCGTAAGGGGCAGTATTTCCATACCGATCCTTTTCCGCCCCTATCACTATGGCGACAGATATTTAATCGACGGAGGCGTTGTTGATCCGGTTCCTGTGAACCTGACAAGAGAAATGGGCGCTGATTATGTTATTGCCGTTAACTTATTTTCGGACCTGGCAAAATATTTTTCTTCAGAAAAGCCGCTGAGATCAAAAACCAGAAAACCTTCCAGG
>JAKLHJ010000046.1 GCA_022710205.1 Patescibacteria group bacterium
GCGATAAGGTAAAGCATATAGGAGAAATAAATGCAAACAAAATAACGGATGAGATAGGGTTGGGAGCGGATAAGACAGAAATGAATGAGAAGATTACACAGTTGATAGATTTGGTAAACAGCGCATTAAACGCGGAATTAAGGAGGTGATTGAAATGGCGAGAAAAAACGCTTCAAAGGAATCGCAGAAGTCGGGAAAAGTCATGGAAATGATCAGAAAGAAAGCCTATGAAATTTATGAGAAGAACGGCAGGAAGGCGGGCCGGGATTTGAATAATTGGCTGGAAGCCGAAACGATAATATTAAAAAGCACAAGGTAGCATAGGCGGTTAAAATATGAACGAAAGACACTCTTTGGAGCCTGTCTTTTATCTTCCATCGGATAAGAGATTTGGTGATATAGATGAGGATTATTCAAATTTCAAAAAATCCAAAGTCGTTATAGTCCAAGTCCCTTATGAAAAGACAACCACATATGTTAAAGGCACAAAGGCAGGACCTGCCGCCATAATAGAAGCGTCAGGGAATATGGAGCTTTTTGATGATGAGTTAAATCAAGAGGTCTATAAAATAGGTATTCATACCGTAGAAATTCCCGGCATAGCCGATGCAGAACCGGAGGATATGGTAAAAAAGGTTCATGATGCCACGAGTGATCTTTTGAAGCTTAGCAAATTTCCGGTGATTCTTGGAGGAGAGCATTCCGTATCTGTAGGCGCTGTCGGTGCGATGAAAAAGAGTTATTCTGATGTGTCTGTTCTGCAGTTGGATGCTCATTATGATTTAAGAAATGAATATTTAGGATCTAAATATAATCACGCATGTGCCGCAAGGCGTATATCGGAAATCTGTCCTTTAGTACAAGCAGGTCTGCGAAGCTTATCAAAGGAAGAAAAGGATTTTTTAAATACCAAGTCTAATGGAAATATTAAGACTGTAAATGTTTATGATATTTTGGAAAAACCGCTCTGGAAAGATTATGTTATTAATGGCCTCTCAGAAAATGTATATATAACAATCGACCTGGATGTCTTTGATCCGTCTCTTATGCCTGCCGTTGGAACGCCGGAACCAGGTGGGATAGGATGGTATGAACTGACAGATCTATTAAAAGAGACGGCCAAGGATAAGAAGATAGTCGGATTTGACGTAGTAGAGCTTTGCCCGATAGAAAATCATATAATGTCGAATTTTTTAGCCGCAAAACTTGTTTATAGACTGCTAGGATATATTTTTATGTTGAACAACAAAAAATAATTTACGAAAGAGTAAGCAATGATACTTGTTCCCAGGAAGAATTTATTAGTTCCCAAAAGGATGTTCTTCACGAAGGGTGTGGGTACCCATAAGGCGGAGCTCAGGAGTTTTGAGCTGGCACTTAGGGATGCTGGGATCGAAAGATGCAATCTCGTACACGTTTCAAGCATTTTACCGCCAGAATGTAAAATAATACCCAGAATAGAAGGATTAAAAGAACTTGTCTCAGGTATGATTACATTTACTGTTATGGCAAGATGTTGTTCCAATGAACCGCACCGGTTGATAGCAGCCAGCGTGGGTTGCGCGGTGCCCGCAGATTCAAACGCATACGGTTATTTAAGCGAACACCACGCCTTCGGCGAAAATGAACGCGTTGCCGGTGATTTTTCGGAAGATTTGGCCGTCGAAATGCTGGCATCTACCCTTGGCGTGGAATATGATGAAGATAAATCCTGGGATGAAAATAAAGAGATATATCAGCTAAAAGACAAAATAGTAAGCACGTCAAATATTACACAATCTGCAATAGTGGATACGGAAGGCAATTTTTCCACAGTAGTAGCCGCCGCTGTATTTCTATTTTAAATAAGGGTTTCGGGATCGGTTTTGTAATAATCTAAAACATAAAGGAGGTAACGCCGTGGGAGATAAAGGCAAGAAGGACAAACAAAAACATGATAAGCAGAAGCTGTCACAACAGGAGCAGGAGCGATTAAGACGGCAACAAAAATTCGAAAAGAAATATAAATAAAGAAAATAGAAAGCCGTAATATATAACAATGTCCGCCTCAATAAGGCGGACATTTTGCATCAATTTGTGTCATAAAGAGTTAAGCCAATTTACACCAAAAATGACCGGACAAAACGGACAAATTGGCGAGGAATAAACCTCTCTAAGTAGCAAAATTCGCTTGTTTATCGCAATAAATCCACTATAATAGATACTTATATAAACAGAGAGGTTCTTCCTCGGCTTATACGAGAGGGACCCCAGTTTAACGGTTGGACGTATCGGGATTTGAACAAAATTTGCGCCGAGCGAAGCGAGGGAAAGGCCTCTGGCCGACAGCAAATTTTGATGGTCCGTAGCGAGCTCTGCGAGCGAAGTAACCAAATCCCCTCGCCCACCCCAGTTTCGAGACAGCAGTCGAACCACAAAAAGTTTTAGCAACCCTCGGTATTTCAGGTAGTTGCGTAACGTAATTTTTTAGACTCGACTGCTGTCCTGTTTGAGTTAGTTATTGGACGCCCCTGCGAAACAGAGAAGTTTGATGTATTAAGCAAGGGCGTTAGAGAATAATGTGGATAAAATAGTTTTAAGGAAAAATATGGCGAGAAAAAGATTGATAACATTAAGCATCCTGGTATTACTTGGATGTGTTATCTGTAGAAATGGTTTGTGTGGCGATGCCATTAGCGACCTCAAAGAGCAATTGCCCAATATGAATAAGTATCAACTTCAAGAAAAACTTAATCAGATAGAAGTTTTGGTAGCCACAGACCCTGAAAGCATTGTTTATAATGGAGCACGCTATTTAATAAAAAATCAGATTCTGCTCCACGATAGGCTTGTTTCACAAATACGAGGTTTGATTCAAAGCAACGACATAGAGGGGAGCGTTAATTCCGATGGCACTGTTTTTATTGAAGGCACATTAACGGGTACCACTAAAAAGATGTCATTATCAGCGGATGAATTTTCCACAATAAGATTAAAAGAATTAATAGATTATGGGGTTAATAAAATTAAAGAGATCAATTAGATTGCTATACATAAGTACTCAAACAGTACGAGGAGAGATAATATGAAAAATGGAATAAATTGGCAGTTGATTGTTGGCATCATAGGAGTATTGGGAATGATTTATTTTGGTGTCAGAGACCAGCAAAAAGGTGTTATCATCAGGGATATAAATCAAGATATTTCTTATATACAAAACAATAATTATTATCAAACTGCCCCATCAGATATAAAACAAAAGATTGAGAGCATTCAAGCGGTATCGGGAAATACAGTAATGCTGCGATAGTTTGAAGAAAACAGGGGACAGGTATCTGGATAAAATAAAATGACAAAGAACGTTTATATAATCGCCGGGCCGAATGGATCGGGCAAGACGACATTCGCAACAATGTTTTTGCCTGATTATGTTAAATGCCCAAATTTTGTGAATGCTGATCTGATCGCTAAAGGATTGGCACCATTCGAGCCCCGCAGCGCGGCCATTAAAGCAGGGAAGCTCGTCCTGCAGCAAATCCACGAGTTTGCTGAACGCGAGGTTGATTTCGCTTTTGAAACAACGTTATCTGGCAAGTCCTATGTAAGTTTACTTTCCGCGTTAAAAACAAAAGGTTATGCGCTACATCTTTTTTTTCTGTGGATTCCCAGTCCTGAATTAGCAATGGAGCGTATTAAAGATAGGGTAAGGGAGGGTGGGCATAATGTGCCAGCCGAAGACGTTCGCCGCCGGTTCGTTCGCGGTATTAATAACTTTTTCAAATTATATGAATCGCTGTTCGATTCCTGGATGCTGTTTGATAATTCCAAGGCAAAGCCTTTATTGATAGCGAAGAGAAAAAATGGCCACACGGAATTGAATAATGAAGAATTATTTAAGATTATTCAAAGCAGTGCGAGGTGATGAGTGAAAAAGAGAATGTCTTTACAAGATAAAGCCGAAGCAGCGTTGAAGAAAGCGGTGCGGCAAGTTGTGGAACGGCATAAAAAGACCGGCCGTTCACTTGCAGTATGGCAGAACGGTAAAACCGTCCGTGTCTCTCCAAATACAGTTAGGTAGATGGAAAGGGGATATCAAGCGATATTTCGAGTCGAGCGCGCCTTCTTCGGTAAAATGCTATAACTAGTTGAGCTGTAGGCTTTTGGGAGACTCGACTGCTGTCTCGTTTGGAACCCCTTCATCCTGGGCTGTATACGGAGAGGGCGTCTCCTCGTTGAATTTGATCACCCGTCCTCAGGCGGAGATACTCCCAAAACATGAAACGCTTGTTTTTGCGTACAAAATCGTTTATAATAAAAACGGGTCTAGAGGTATACTCTAGAGGTTAAGCAGGTTCTGATGGTCGGGCCGCCATCTTTGGGTGAAAACCCGGAGGGGCGGTTTTTTATTTTGGAGAACCTATTATGAAGCGACTTCTTTTATTTATATTGCCAATTTTGATTATCGTTACCATAGCCTTCACTGGTTTTGGCATATTTCAAGTCAGGTCTGAAGAGGCAAGGCTTTTAGATGATCTGATGCGAAAAGCTAAAGCAGTAGCTGAGAGCATGGAGCTATCCGTAAAACATGTCCTCGAAAATAATAATATACGTGACGCGAGATGGCTTGTTGAAAAATTCGAGAAGAGAGAAAGATTCCAGGGATGCGCCATTTATGATAAAGATGGCAGCGTTATGGCAATTACAGACAGATTTTCAGACTGGAAGGATAAAGATAAACCTTATTTGAAAGAAGCCATAACAAGCAAGGAAGCCCATGGGGCGATTGAAAAATTTAAAGAATATAGAGTATATAGCTATGTGCTGCCCATAGAGGACGATGCCGGAACTGTCACAGGGCTGGAAGAGATAATGTATGATACCTCCTATGTTTTTGATCAATTGGCCGAGCTTTGGAGACGTCTGAGTATAATTTTAATAGCATTAATCATAGCTATCGTATTGATCTCATTGCTCGTACAGCGGCAGATATTTACCGCGCCAGTCGAACAATTAACCGAGTGGTTTAAGCGATTCCAAAAGGGCGAAATAGATTCCACCCATCCCATCAAAGAAAAAGGCGAGCTTGGTAAATTGGCAAGCGAAGTGGAACAGGCCGCGCTCAGCATAAGAGTAGCCAGAAAGGCCGTAAGTGAGGAGGCTACGCAGAGAATACACAAAGAAGATCTGTGGACTGATGCGAAGTTAAAAGACGTGGTAAGGTCAAAATTAGGTGAAAATGCTTTAGTTATTGTATCAAATAGAGAACCGTACCTGCATGTAATGAATGAAATCACGGGCAAGGCAGAATGCACGCGCCCTGCCAGTGGTGTTGTAACCGCGCTCGATCCTATAATGCGCGCTTGCGGTGGGACGTGGATCGCCCACGGCAGCGCTAATGCCGATAAAAAATTTGTTAACTCCAAAAATAAACTCGCTGTTCCTCCCGGTGAAGATCGATATATCTTAAAAAGGGTATGGCTGTCGAAAGAAGAGGAAGATGGCTACTATTATGGGTTTTCAAACGAAGGATTATGGCCATTATGCCATATAACTTATACCAGGCCTGTATTCAGGGAGTCGGATTGGCAAACCTATAAGAAAGTTAACCAGAAATTTGCTGATAACGTATTGGAGGAATTACCCGCCAAGAAACCATTCATTTTTATTCAGGACTACCACTTTACCCTATTGCCTCAGATGATAAAAGCTAAAAGGCCCGATGCTACTGTCGCTCTCTTCTGGCATATACCATGGCCTAACCCTGAAGTATTTTCGACATGCCCCTATCAGGCGGAAATTTTGGACGGTATGTTAGGATGTGATTTAATAGGATTTCATGTTCAATATCACTGCAATAATTTTATCGATACGGCAAATAGATTTTTGGAATGTCGTATTGATACGGAAAAATTCAGCATAGTCCGCGCAAGTAAAGAGACGTTGGTACGATCGTTCCCGATTAGCGTGGATATTGCTATAAACTCAAGCGTTGATCAAAATGAAGAAGAAGAAATAGTCAAGATCTGCAAAGAATGC
>JAKLHJ010000047.1 GCA_022710205.1 Patescibacteria group bacterium
ATGCTGACTGAAGTAAGCTTCCCATGAATTGGCTTCTGCTTACGCCTATCTTGTCAGCCAGCTTGTCTATCTTTTCAACAAACTCAGGATCTAACTGAATCGTGTATGCCTCTTTTTTCTTTTTCATAAACATCACCTCATCGCTAATGATTCATTAGTAATATCGGAAACGATTCGTTAATAACATATGGTGTAAGCTTAGTCAAATAGATCTATTATCCGCTCCACTCCCCCGGCTCCCCACAGGTCCGCCGACCCACCTCCGGCCTCTGGTCCACCCCACCGAAAGACCGACCCCTTAGGGCCGTCCATTGAGCCTTCGTTTCACTACGGCTCAACGGAACCTCGGCCCTGGGTAACTGTGGCGGGGTCTCGGTGGGGTGGGAGGCCTACGGCGGGTATCGTTCCGCTTCGGTTAATGCTTAATCTGATTAATGGAATTATTGGATGAAGAGGTAACTAAATATGCCGTGCCAGAATGGTGTCTTTTATAAGGGAGTATGTTTCACCGAACTCTGCTCCTATTCAGTTCAGTGCTTCTATTCGAAAAACCCACTCTGAAGCTTCTTCTTGGTAACAATTGTTGCAATTATTACTGCAAATAACCCGAATAGACCGTTTAAGGATGAAGGTGCATTAACCAAATCAGCAATAAATAAAAAAGGCATATCAGCTAAGACAACGACAATAAACCAAAAGAAAAATATCTTGAGAACCCTCATGTAGCATCTCCTCGTAAAGAAAGATAATCCTCAATATTATTAAAGTGCTGATATGTTCCTTCTAACGTGCCGGAGCGGCGATTGGAAGCCGTCCACTGTACTGGCTGGTTATAAGCGCTTATCGATCTATCACCCAGAGAAATCGTGATAAAACAGGTCAAGGTTCACCTTTTTGCTAAGCAATAAAGTTGATGAGATAACAAATAAAACGTCAAGAACTAATCCAATGACAATAAGTTTATTAGGGGGGTTATATTTAACAGCGTACAAAGCAATAAAGCTCAAATTGATAAATATTGCTGATGCAATTAAACCACTTGTTATTGCAACTCTATTTATAACCTCTTCCTTCAGCCTTTTACCTTTTTTATATCGATCCTTCGTAAACATCAAATAGCTAAATACAAAGGAAATTGTAAGATTTAGTGTTAGAATTGGACTGGGGACAGCGAGACTAAACAATACAATTTTAGTAACATCAAGAGATTGATAAAGGGAAAGATCTTTAAAATAGATATATAGTATTCCAGGAGTTAAGATGGTCATCATGATAACGACATTGACTGCTCTTTTATATCCAATGCTATTAATCTCAGTCATCGAATTTGCCATCTTATGCCTCTGGGCTCAATAATTTTATAACATCATTTCATAACAATGGATATATTGAATTAATTCGGCGATTTTCTAGTTAACATGTTCAAATCCCCGATCCCTTCGCATAAATCATAGTGATCAATTTTTACAAAACCTCACTTCTCAATTTAAATCATGAAATGACGATAAATAATATATTCAAATAATGGAGGAATCAAATTGAATTATGAAGAACTTGAATATGCTGGGTTTTGGGTTCGAGTAGTTGCCTCATTGATTGATGGTATACTTACATTTATAATCACATTTCCCGTTCTCATATCAATATATGGCTTAGATTATTTAATATCAGATGAGTTTATATTTTTCGCTGGTCCGGCTGATATTATAATATCATGGGTTTTGCCAGCTATCGCAGTTATTGTGTTTTGGATCACTAAGCAAGCCACCCCAGGGAAGATGGCTATTTCCGCCAAGATAGTTGATGTCTCTTCAGGTATGGCACCCAGTACGGGGCAATGTATTGGCCGTTATCTGGCTTACATCATTTCGATTATTCCTCTCGGTTTAGGTGTTTTCTGGGTTGCTTTCGATAGCAGAAAGCAAGCGTGGCACGACAAACTTGCTGGAACGGTAGTTGTGCGAAGAAAATATCGTGGCCCAGAGCCTGTCAGATTTAGCTGAAGGATTTAATCACTCTTGGTATTCACTGGTTAAATAACGTGCCGTAAAAGTGCCGAAGAACACCTGTAAAGCCGCATGAAACCGACATAGACAGAGTATTCAAATCCTCAGTTCCAGGTGCTCTGAGTAGCGCCATGGTAGCGCTCTACCCACAAAACTAGGCTTGGCCTATATTGGGAGCAGGAAATCCCTGCTCCCTGAGTAGCCAGATGTTCAGGTAGGTTAATAAATTTATATAATTGATTTCTTATTCTAATTATGGTTCAAAAGTAACAGGCGGCTTAAAGGCAGATTTATTATTGTGTTTATCGCAATATAAGAAACAAATGCTGGGCAGCATTGCTATCTGCCATTCTTTGGCTATGTGTATTTATATATATTATAGCCAACTCTCGCATAAGAGTGCCTTTAAGCCGCCGATTTGAATGGTATATAAATGTCAATCTTAGATGATCTTAAAAAAACAACATCTCTCAGCGACCTTGCGTTATTACTTGGATTTAAACCCAATAGCCTTTCCTATATTTTGTACAAAATTACAGATGAAAATAAATATAGTGAATTTACTATACCCAAAAAAAATGGTGGTGAACGTTTAATAAAGGCTCCTGCTGATAGACTCAAAAAACTTCAAAAGCGACTGGCTGTTCTACTGGATGAATGTTTTGAAGAAATTTATAAAGGTTATGGTAATAACAAATCATTATCTCATGGTTTCAGAAAAGATCACTCAATTATCACTAATGCTAAAAGGCACAAGAATAAACGTTATGTTTTTAATATTGATCTACAGGACTTTTTCCCTTCTATAAATTTTGGCCGGGTTAGAGGTTTTTTTATAAAAAATTCTCATTTTGAGTTGAACGCCAAGGTCGCGACAGTTATTGCTCAAATTGCATGCCATGATAACGAACTTCCTCAGGGTAGCCCTTGTTCTCCAGTTATTTCTAACCTTATTGGTCATCTGCTCGATATACGAATGGTCAATTTGGCAAAGAAAACAAAGTGCACCTACTCTAGGTATGCTGATGATTTGACTTTTTCTACAAATGAAAAGGACTTTCCAAAAGATATAGCCTATGAAGCAAATTTTGGTAACTGGGTTCCAGGGAAAGCTCTCATAAAAGAAATAGAAAAAGTAAATTTCACGATAAATAATAAAAAAGTATCCATGCAATATAAAACAAGGAGGCAATGTGTAACAGGGCTTATTGTAAATAAAAAAGTAAACATAAAAAAAGAATATTACAAGAAATCCAGAACGATGTGCCATGTTTTGTTTCAGACAGATGAGTTTTATATTAAAAGCACCTCTGATGAAATTAAGCCAGGAACTGTTAATCAATTAAATGGTATTCTAAGTTTTATCTATAATGTTAAGGAACCTAATAATATTAAAAAGAAAGAATTAAATAAAAAGAAAGGCAAAAAGAAGGAAGACAAGAAAAAAGATTCAGCTGTAAAAAATCTTTATAAGAAATTTCTTTTTTATAAACATTTCTTCTCTTTAGATCGTCCTCTTATTATCTGTGAAGGGAAAACAGACATTATTCATTTAAAATGTGCAATTCGACAGTTTGAGAAAGAATATCCAGAGTTTGTAGAAAAGAATGGTGACAGCTTTAATTTTAAAGTCAGTTTTCTTAGATTTTCAGATAATTTAAAGGATGTGTTTTCGACAGCAGAAGGCACCTCAGGATTAAAATCAATAATGGTATCATACAAATATCACATGGAAATATTCAAAGGTCAGGGGAAAAAACATCCAGTCATTATGCTTGTTGATAATGATGCTGGGGCTAATGAAATTATAAAGATATTGAAGGTTAAAGATTATAAACAACCCTTCCATTATTTTCTCGAAAATCTGTATGTAGTCCTACTTCCCCAAAAGGAAGATGGTCAGGAAATGGCTATTGAGGATCTTTTTGATAAAGAAACCCTAGAAACAAAAGTTGGCGGTAAAACATTTAATCGAAAAAAAATTGATGACGAAAAAGAATACGGGAAAATTGTTTTTGCTAAACATGTTATTGAGGCTCATCAGAAAGAAATTAACTTCATTAATTTTAAAGAACTTTTAAATCGATTTAAAGCAGTACTTGTTGATTATAATAATAAATTAACTGCATCTTGATTTATAAAAAGTATCCAAAACGTTTTACCCGATTGATTTTCTCTCTGCAGACGGTATAGCTCCCAAAGGTTTTTCCAGAGTGATGATATTTATAAAATATCGTCCATACATATTGCTCAGGAGTAGCGCTATAGTAGCGCACCATCCTGAAAACTAAGCTTGGCCTATACGAAACAGGGTTCGAATCCCCCTCTCTCCGCCATTTCATACAGACCCGCCCCGCCTGATACACCAGACCCTGTGGCGGGTTATCCCGTGAAACCTATTTCGTCTTTTTGGCCTTGCCCTCGTCGACGATCCAGCCGTACTCCGTGACCTCCACCTTTTTCCGGGTGCCGACCCTCTTCACCGGGACCTCGGTCCTCGTGATCTGGTAGATCCTTCCTTCACCGGTGAAATGCTTGAGCGCCTCTTCCCTGGACGTGTAGAACTCGATCTTCTGGGTCCCGAACAGTGAATCCTTGATGATGGCATATTCCTCGGCCAGTGCCGCCAGGGGCAGGACAAGGATGAAAAGGAGTGCAAGAACCGCCTTCTTCATGAAATCACACCTCATGCATATCACAGCTTTTTTACTTTTTTGCGCCTCATGTCAAGCACTGGTTTTTTCTCCCCGGAAAACCGGCCTGAAGCCTGTTCCGGCGGCGTCTGCCCGGAGAGCTTTGAGGTTTACAACAGGTATTCTTTATGCTACTTCTTTTGAGCGCTCTTTGAAACGGGGCTTGAGGGAATGACCAGGCTCCATCCCGTTTTATAAGCACGATCGTCTGCATCCGGAGAGTTGCCCGAGTGGCCGAAGGGGCGCGATTGGAAATCGCGTGTACCGCCACAAGCGGTACCGAGGGTTCGAATCCCTCACTCTCCGCCAAAGATCAATGGCCGTACAGAGGGCCGTGTCTCATGCAATACAGCGCTGCGAACCCCGTCAGGCCCGGAAGGGAGCAGCGGTAAGCGGTACGCTGTATGTGTATGTCAGGCACGGCCCTTTGTGCGGCCTTTTTTCTGCACCCTCCTTCGCGTTCCCCGCGGGGGGCGGGCTGGCCGGCCACCTCATCTCCGCCGCGCGGGGAGAAAACGGGGTTTCAGGCCGTGCCCGGAGTTCCTGCATTGACTAATCTCTCCATGAAAGCTAGGATCGGGCCATGTATCAGGTGATCGCGCGAAAATTCAGGCCTCAGAGATTCGAAGACGTGGTGGGCCAGGAGCACGTCACCGGGATCATCAGGAACGCCATCGACCTGAACCGCCTGCCCCACGCCTTCATCTTTTCCGGCCCCCGGGGCGTGGGCAAGACCTCGGTGGCGAGGATCCTCGCCAAGGCCATCAACTGCGAGCACGGCATGACGAGCACGCCGTGCGACGCCTGCAGGGTCTGCGAAGACATCAGGACCTCCCGGGCCGTGGACGTGTTCGAGATCGACGCCGCCTCCCACACCCAGGTGGAGAAGATCCGCGACCTCATCGAGAACGCCCGCTACGCCCCGAGCATGGCCCGCTTCAAGACGTTCATCATCGACGAGGCGCACATGCTTTCCCGCTCCTCGTTCAACGCCCTCCTGAAGACGCTCGAGGAGCCCCCGGAGCACGCGATCTTCATCCTGGCCACCACGGAGCTCGCCAAGGTGCCCGTCACCGTGCTCTCCCGCTGCCAGCGCTACGATTTCCGCCGCATCCCCGTCGACCGGATCATCGCCCACCTGAAGGGCATCGCCGAAGGGGAGGGCTTCCCGGTGAGCGGCGACGCCCTCATGGTCATCGCGGCCCAGGCCGACGGGTCCATGCGGGACGCACAGGGCATGCTCGAGCACCTCAGCGCCTGCACCTCGGGCCTCATCACCG
>JAKLHJ010000048.1 GCA_022710205.1 Patescibacteria group bacterium
TTTATCACAAGCGTGTATCACCGTAGTGTGATCCCTCCCGCCAAAAGCACCGCCGATCTTGGGAAGAGAAGAAGTCGTTAATTCTCTCGAAAGGTACATGGCTATTTGACGCGCATTTGCGATCTCTTTCGTTCTTGTTTTTGCCGACATATCGTCTATCCTCAAACTGAAATATTCGGCGACCTTTTTCTTTATGAGGTCGATGGTGATCAGCGGCTTTGTCTTTACCGGCGCTATGATGTCTTTTAAGAATTCCTCGGCGGAATCTATGGTTATGTCCTTGTTCTCTATCTCGCTGTGAGCGATTAGCCTCGTCAACGCCCCCTCCAGCTCCCTGATGTTCGAGGTTATCCTTGTCGCTATTATGTTGAAAACATCGTCCGGGACCGATATCTCCTCTAATTCCGCCTTTTTCTTCAATATTGCGATCCTGGTTTCAAAGTCCGGTGCCTGTATGTCGGCGATAAGCCCCCATTCGAACCGCGATCTTAATCGGTCCTCTATGTCCGGTATCTCTTTAGGAGGCCGGTCATTGCTTATTATTATCTGTTTTGATGTTTCGTAAAGGGCATTGAATGTATGGAAGAACTCTTCCATTGTCCTTTCTTTTCCGGCAAGGAACTGGATGTCGTCTATCATGAGCACATCCACGTTCCGGTATTTGTTCCTGAATTGCGCCATAGTATTGTGCTGAATAGAGTCTATGACTTCGTTTGTGAATTTTTCTGAAGTTATATAGACAACTTTGGCCTTCGGGGCTTTTTTTAGCACCTCATACCCTATTGCCTGCATGAGATGTGTTTTCCCGAGCCCTACCCCGCCATATAGAAAAAGAGGGTTATATGCTTTTCCCGGGGATTCGGAAACGGCCAAAGATGCGGCATGAGCGAACCTGTTGCCGTGCCCTACCACAAAATTCTCAAAGGTGTATCTTGGGTTTAAGAACGGGATAGAGAGATATATCGGGGCCGACGGCATGACCTTCTTCTCTTTTTTTACCTCCGGAGAAACATCGTCTTTTGGAACAACAACGAATTTTATCGAGCTTATATCCGGATTCCCGAGCGACCTAAGCGCCGAGATGATGGAAGAATCGCATTTTTTTTCATAAAGCCAGTCCTGCGAAAAATTACTGGGGACAGCAAGCAACAGCACCCCCTCTTGAATAGAAATAGGCTTTGCCGATGAAAGTATCGTTTCATATATGGGCTTACTCAAGTCTTTTTCAAGAGAAGCGAGTATCTTATTCCAGATTTCTTCTGTTTCGGTATTTGTAGGCATCTTTTAACAAAATATCCACATGCCTTCAGCGTATGGGCAACCGACACTGAGCACGAAAGATATCAAAATAGTAACAAATTTACTCGGCAAAGTCAACAAAAACCGAAATTATCAACAGCATTATCCACAAGCATAGAAAGATGTGGATAACCTGCTTCCGGAAACTGCATAATTCGGGTCCCAGAGCGTCTTGACAGCACCCCTGTAATAAAGTATAATTTTCTAAAAGGTGGAATAATATGGTAAAAAGAACATTTCAACCGAGCAAGCTTCACAGGAAAAGAGTTCACGGATATAGAAGAAAGAAAAAATCTCCGACCGGGAAAAAGGTCCTGGCCAGAAGAAGAAAAAAAGGAAGGCGCAGACTCTCTTCTTGAGCGGAATCCTGATCAAAGAGCAGAAAGATTTCGACCGGATCATAAGAACCGGTAAAAGCGCAAACACATCGGTTGGGCGCATTAAATTTGTAATTAATGCCATAAATAAGCCAAAAATGGGCATTATAATAGGGAAGAAGCAGGGGTTAAATTCGGTACAGAGGAACAGGATCAGAAGAATTTTTAAGGAAGCATGGCGCCAAATCGTTCAGGATATCAGCACTCCCGTAGAATTTGTTGTTTTTCCTTACAAGCAAGATTATGGCTTAAAAACAACAAAAATAAGAGAAATTTTGGCTGGGTTTATTAATGTCAATGTTATTGGGAAAAATGGATAAAATCGCTCGGGCGCTATTGATCGCCATTCTAAAAATATACAAATCAGCAATATCGCCATTAATGCCAAAATCATGCAGGTTCTATCCAAGCTGTTCGGACTATAGCATCCAGGCAATATCAAAATACGGGCCTGTTAGAGGGGTTTTGCTGGGTATCGGAAGATTGTGCAGGTGCAATCAGTTCTTTAGCGGCGGGTACGATCCTCTAAAATGAATAAAGGGAGATTTAAATGCAACCACTAGTAGACGTAATGCTCAAAGTCCTGAACCTGTTCTATGCTATCGGGTTCCATAATTATGGGATAGCCATAATACTGCTTACTGTAGCCGTGAAAATGGCGCTTTATCCTCTTACTCTTCAGTCTACGCAGCAGATGGCCGCAATGCAGAAGATACAGCCGAAATTTGAAGAATTGAAGACCAAACATAAGGACAAGCCCGAAAAGTTCCAAAAGGAAGTAATGGACCTCTATAAAGAACATGGGGTCAATCCTTTGGGGGGGTGCCTGCCCATACTACTTCAAATCCCGATATTTATTGCACTTTTTATGGCATTGACGGCCCCGGGATTTAAAGAAACACTTGCCGCCTCCGGATCTTCCGCAGCATTCCTTTGGATGAAGAATATCTCTCTAAAAGATCCTCTCTATATAATGCCGATCTTGATAGCTCTGACGACTTATTGGTCCCAAAAGACCATGCCGGGCGGGTCTGGCAACGACCAAACCAAACAAATTATGGTAATTATGCCATTTTTTATCGGTTTTATCAGTTTGGAGTTTGCGGCAGGAGTCCAAATATACTGGGTAACCCAAAACTTGCTGACAGTGCTGCAGCAGGTTTATATTGTTTCCAAAAAGGGGAAAGTTTAAAAGGAGGTAACGATAGTATGAGCATAGTGAAGATGAAGGGGAGAACGACCGAAGACGCAATAAAGAGCGCTTTGGAAGTATTAAAGACCGACAAAGAGAACGTGGACATAAGGATCATAACAGAAGGTGAGCCCGGGGTTCTGGGGGTTTTTGGCGGCAAAGAAGCAGAGGTTGAAGTAAAGATGAAGATGGATATAGCCGAGGAAGCAAAGAATATCCTTCAGGACGTTTTGGATAAGATGGGCTTCATAGCCAATGTGTATATACAGGACAATACCGAAGAGGGCGTTTCTCTGGACATAAAAGGGGACGACCTTTCCAGGATAATAGGGAAGGACGGCGCCACATTAAGCTCCCTGCAATACCTGGTCAGCGTAATGGCGAACAAGGGCAAAGAAAAAAGGAAAAGAGTAGAAGTCGATTGCGGAGGCTATAGGAAGAAACAGGAAAGAAGGGTTGAAAAGATAGCCAGCGAAACGGCAGAAGAAGTGGAGATCTCGGGCAAAGAAATAGAGCTTCCCCCGATGAATGCCAGGGAGAGAAGAATAGTGCATATGGCGATTAAAAATCTGCCCAAAGTTTCGTCTTACAGTATTGGAGAAAAGAACGATAGAAGGGTAGTAGTATCTCCAAAGAAACCATAAAATCCCGATGCTTTATGAAGAGGACACAATAGCCGCTGTCTCATCAGGGCAAGGAGACTCTGCCATTGCTGTTGTGCGCATTTCAGGCGGAAGATCAAGATCAATACTATCCTCAATATTTGACTCAACAAAGCCAAAAAAAGGGAGCGGAGCGCTTTCTCTAGGGTGGATAATAGACCCAAACACCAAAGAAAAAATAGACCAGGTCATGGCTGTCTTTTTTTCTTCTCCGGCTACTTTTACCGGTGAAGATCTTGCCGAGATCTATTGCCATGGCGGGCGATTGATCGTGCAAAATATATTGAGGGTAATTCTAGAAAGCGGTGCAAGGCCGGCCGAAAAAGGAGAGTTCTCTAAAAGGGCTTTTCTGAATGGAAAAATCGACCTAATCCAGGCAGAGGCTATCGTCGAAGCTATCAGGGCAAAAACCAATTATGGGCTAAAGTCCGCAATGCACAGGCTTGACGGAAAACTATCAAAAGAGATACTCGGAATAAGCAAAGAGCTGGAAGATATTTTGGTCGAGATCGAGGCCAGCACGGACTTTCCCGATGACGTAGAAACCCCAAACAGTGACCGGATTTTGGCGACATTATCCAGGCTCTTTTTTGATGCCGAAAAATTCTTAAAAAATTCTGTTTCCGGAAAGATATTAAATGACGGCATAAAGGTATCGATCATAGGCAAGCCAAACGTAGGCAAGTCAAGCATAGTCAATGCGATACTAAA
The DNA here is from genome assembly GCA_022710205.1 of Patescibacteria group bacterium. GTDB lineage: Bacteria > Patescibacteriota > Minisyncoccia > Phycocordibacterales > UBA12445 > UBA12445. The sequence continues at coordinate 4,242 of JAKLHJ010000048.1, forward strand.
AGAAGAAAGATCTATAGTTACCGACATCCCCGGGACGACCACCGATACAATAGAATCGGCAGTGAACATAAACGGGATGCCTTTTTTGTTGAACGATACGGCCGGGATGCGGGTCCCTAAAAACACAATAGAAATAGAGGGGATCAAAAGGACCGAAAAAAAACTCGGGGATTCTGATATAATCCTGGTTGTATTCGATTCTTCGGAGCCCCTTTCCTCGGACGACAAAAAGGTATTAGGGAAAGTGGCCAACATCGAAAAAAAGATACTAGTTTTAAATAAGTCCGACAAGCCCCAGGCGATAGGCCGAAAGGATATCGATGGGAATTTCCCATACATTACAAAAGTCTCGGCATTGACAGGAGAGGGCATTAAGGAGCTCGAGGATGCAATGTCTTCAGTTGCAAAAGAAGCATTTAATTTCTCTCAAGAGGTCCATATGTTGGGGAATTCCAGACAATATGCGAACATGGGGAAGGCAAAGGATTCTATAGGTGCAGCAATTAGCGGAATAAATGGCAAATATCCGATAGATGTGGTTTCGATCGATATAAAAGAAGCCCTTTCCGCAATATCTGAGCTTAGTGGGGCTATCGTATCGGAAAAGATTTTGAGCAAGATATTTGAAAGTTTTTGTATAGGGAAGTAAATGTTTCACGTGAAACAAATCTGTTTTGTTTCGAACGCCAAAATGTTTCACGTGGAACATTCAAAATAAGCACGAAATATTAAGAAGGGAGCTTAAAATGTTCAAAATAATAGACGGCAAGGCCATGGCAAAGGCGATAAAAGCATCATTGGCTGAAGAGATAAAAAGAGAAAAGATCGAAGCTTCTTTGGCAGTTGTTCAGGTGGGGGATGACCCGGGGTCTAAAATTTACGTTAATTCCAAGGAAAAAGACGCAAAAGAGATAGGAATAAACTCTATTGTACACAGGCTACCTGGGGATACTTCGCAAGAAGCCCTAGCTAATCTGATACAGTCTCTTAATTCCGACAAAAACATAAAAGGAATATTGGTCCAATTGCCGCTTCCAAAACACCTCAGCGAACCCGAGATTTTAGACCTAATTTCGCCAAAAAAAGACGTAGACGGGTTGCACGAAGTGAACATGGGGAAGCTTTTATTGGGAAAGGAGCCGTATCACTATCCATGTACGCCTTCCGGAATAATGGAAATGATCCATTCCACAAAAACGGAACTAAAAGGCAAGAATGCTGTTGTCATAGGAAGAAGCAATATTGTGGGAAAACCTATAGCCCAATTGCTTTTGAGGGAGCATGTGACGGTTACTATGTGTCACTCAAGGACCAAAGACCTCGGCT
>JAKLHJ010000049.1 GCA_022710205.1 Patescibacteria group bacterium
AAGCTTGAGTGCCTCGGCGACGTGCCAGGCGATAGCTTCTCCTTCTCGGTCGGGGTCCGTTGCGAGCAGTATCTCGCTAGATTTCTTTGAGAGTTCTTTGAGTTCTGAAACAACCTTCTCCTTTCCTTTTGAAATTTCGTATTTAGGGATAAAGCCGCCCTCGATGTCGATGGCTTCTTTGTTACTCTTCGGCAGGTCGCGTATGTGCCCGACGCTCGCTCTGACCGTGTATTCATTATCCAAATATTTGGAAATGGTCTTCGCTTTTGCCGGTGACTCTACAATTAAAAGTTTCATCCCGTAGTAGAATTTTAGTTAATTAAATCTTTCCCCGACCTTCATAAAAGTAGTCTTTTAATCTTCTTTTTAACATTCGTCTGCCCTGCGTGGTCTTGAGATACTTTTCTCTTCTTTTGGCATCTCTCTCGTTAAGACATGCTTCGTAGTATATCAGATTCCATTTGCCGTAGCGCTTGGTGGAAAGATTTAATCCACGATTATGTTCGTCCACTCTTTTCTTCAGGTCCGTTGTGTATCCTATATATAAATGTTCGTCTATGCGGCTTTGCAGTAAATAAATATAGAACATAATCAAACTAAAATTTCACTACGGGATTCATTCTATTTAAGTTGTTTTGAGTATAGTAGTCTTATTATATAGGAAATGTCAACCCAGTAGTAGAATTTGGCAACGGCCAAAGCCGCGCAGAGCGCATTGCCAAATTTCACTACTGGGTCAAATAAAGCGCATCCTGTGGAAAAGTATTTATAGTATTGTTTTGGGGGCCAAAAACCAATAGAAAAAGCACCCGGGTGGGTGCTTTGCTTCATTGTTTGGGGTAGCTGAGATGTTTTTGTTTTGCGCTGGTTTAAGGAATGAATGGGGTATCAAAACCGCCCCCATCTTCGCCAGATAATTCAAAACCAAAATATTCCCCGACCTTCAAGAGAATGACAATGCCCAGACAAATCACTGCCGTAATCGTGCCCGAAAATACCAGACACCAAATTGTTGGAAATATTGGCAAGAGCGCAATTGTGAATATTGCAAAGAATAAAAGAGCAAAACGACCCAACCCAATCTCCACAACGCTCCTCCTTTTGCCGTAGAGCCCTAGGGCGTTTTTCGTTTTAAGAACCAACCGGCATTATTTATACATTAATTTAATTTTTTGGTCAAATTAGGAAAAATTGTCGTTTAGAGAAAAAGCACCCGGGTGGGTGCTTACATATAGGTTATTCTTTGCGAAACAAGTTGACGAAGTCATACCACAGGCCAATGATGATTCTGACGCCCTTTTCTTTAAATCCGGGCACATAGATCGCGAATAGTGCAACGACACCGAGGATAGCGTATCCGCTATTCCAGAGAACGACTGCCAGCGTCAGTTCCGGGAACACGAAGATGCCGGCCAGAACTAAGAGCGAGTAGAGGATCCATAGGAGCATGATTTCAACCTCCTTTTTGAAATTTTTGGAGAACGGTTTCTTCGCTGATATTAGCACTATTTTCTTTTATATCAAGGCTGGTTTACATTTACATAAAAATAAGTAGTATGAGCGGAGAAAACAAATATATGAAACAGGGTTCTTTTACAACAACAATTCAAATTTAATTCCACGAAAGTGGAGGAAGGGAAGGTCTTGTATGAAGAAGTTCTTGATTCTCGTTGCAATCTTTGCGCTCGTATTCAGTTTTTCTTTGCCTGCGTTTTCTGAGGCAAAGTACAAAGACTTAACTCTCGATCAGATTGAGAAGCTCGTTGATAGGCTTGGTGGCATGGATGGTGTTAAGAATGTGATGTCCGATAGCGTCGCGGTAATCTTGGTCCTGGACGCTGACGATAATAAAAACGGCACTGACGTGCACATGATCGTTGTGCAGAAAGAAGTACCGCCGAAACGGAAACTTCTGCCTTCCACTGCCATTGGGCCCACCGAAGTGAAGCTGACGAAAGATCTTTTGACAAGTGCGTTGTGGGCAAGAGGCTATAAGTCGAGCCCCCGGATTAATGGTGTTTTCGTTAAATATTTTCCTCCGTGCGGTACGATAATCAAATGCTGGATTGTCTCTTATCATGATAACCCAACATTTGCTGAAGTTATCGCAGATATGAATGAGGGTGGGTATCGCCCCGCGTCGCTTCTTGAGGGAGCAGCCTTCATGATTGAAAACCCGAAGTGGGTTAGCGACGGTACCGGCATGCCCATTCTATTACTCGGCGAAATGTACAAGGGTTCTTATCCGGCGCTCTGTCGGCAGGACGGCGCCAACACAGTTGACCTTTTCTTAGACAGCGCGGAAACGAAGAAAGTATTTTATTTAGCAATCGAAAAATAAATTTGAACCGCAGTCTGTGTCGTCCGCTCCTTCGGGGGCGGATTTTCTTTTTCAAAATATGATAAAATCTGCCTATGATAAATGTCCAAAAAAATGTTTCGATAAAGCCGCATCTTAATTTTGAGATAGGTGGTAGTGTCTCTCATTTTGCGGAAGTGGCTACTCCAGAAGAGATAATTTACGCGATAAAGCACGCGAAGAGTTTGAAGCTCCCTCATATTATATTAGGCGGAGGGAACAACGTTGTTTTTTGCGACAAAAAGAAAAAGTGTTTTTTGATAAAGATAGCGGGCGGCGACGTCACGATACAAGGTGAACATGCATACGCGGGCGCAGGTGTAGATCTGTTTGAATTTATTTTAAAAATGATAAAGGCGGGACTAGGCGGGCTTGAGACTTTGTCGGGCATTCCCGGGACGATAGGTGGCGCGATTTACGGTAATGCAGGTGCATACGGGCACTCTATTTCTGAGTGCGTGGAATCGGTTACCATATTTGATGGTAAGAAAATAAGAAAGGTGTCGAATAAAGATTGTAAGTTTGAATATCGCGAGAGCATTTTTAAGAAAAAGAAATGGATAATACTTGGTGCAGATTTTAAATTCCAAAAGGCTGATCCTCTGGCGCTCCAAAAAATATCCGACGATATTACAAAAGTGAGGTGGGAGAAATTTGGTAAGAAGCCTAGGTGCCCGGGAAGCTATTTCAAGAACGTTCTTGTAAAAGACATTTCAAAAAAGTCGCTAAAACTTATTGACCCTGCAAAAATAAGAGACGGGAAGATCCCGGCCGGATATTTGCTCGAAGAAGTCGGCGCGAAAGGAATGCATGAAGGCGGGGTATATGTATCAGAATTTCACGGAAATATAATAATGAATGACGGCACCGGGAGTTATAAAGACCTCATGAAGTTGGTCCATAAATTACGAATGCTTGTGAAAAAGAAGTTTGGAATAGAACTCGAGGAGGAGGTGAGATACTTCGTATAGCCCCAGTCAAATAGGAGGTATTTATGACTATTTGTTACAAGGTGAAATTTGAGATGGCCGATATTCGTTGGCGGTCAAGAGTTAATTTGACGGGGTAAAAGGATAGATAATAGAAGATAGAAAGTAGAAAGTAGTTAAAAAAGAGAATATTTTATATACACAAATAAAGTAGCGACCGCTACTTTATTTGTGTATGGAGTGGTGCGGTGTTTTCAGACCACTTAACAATCACATTATTGTTTTTGGGTGTGTATCAAATAACTTAGCGGTCGCTAAGTTATTTGATACAGGTGTTTCCGGGTTATTGAATCATGACGCTGTTTTGACATGTGAATAAATTTTTGGTAGAAGTAGTTTGGTTCTGGCTCGTTGAAAATAAAAAATAATCAATCCGAAAGGGGAGACTGCGGTGGTTATCATACTAGAACTCGTCGCATGCTGTTTGTGCATTGTCGGTGCTCATTATGGAGCGCGAAGAAATGCGCAAATTGGCAATTACTTCAGAGAATTGGTTCGAAAGACTCAGTCGGCACATGTTGATGATATCAAGAATGGCCGCGACAGTTCTTGGAGATGGAAGGCACTCAATAAGTTTCCGTATATCTGGTTTTTGATGCTTCTTTGTTTTTGGCGGCCCCTCGATAGCTTTGTGACCGACAAATCGTTCGCTGAGATCCAGAAATAATCTGAAAGGAGGTCAATGGTTATGTGGATTTTGCTTTACGCCTTCATGGCTATCCTCGTGTGCTTGTTCCTGTATTACCTCGAAATCTCCATTTTCCAGCATGAGCCCGACAATCCTCCGCCTGAAGAGTGCGAGAACGAACATGAGTGCGAGTGTGAAGGCGATTGCCGTTGCGGCACGGAGTTCACCGGCCTCTGCATTTGCCCCAAGAAGGATTAGAAAAGTTGAAGCTTCATGAAGCCCCGTTAACTCGGGGCTTTTTCTTATCCAAATCGGACACAACTAGTTGTTTGTGACAAGTTTTTGTATGAAATAAATTTATAGTATACTTACTTAGACAAATAAAATGTCCGCAATAAAATATTACCCAACTATTGGTCTTGAGATACACGCCGAGCTTCGCACAAAGACGAAGATGTTTTGTAATTCAAAGAATGATCCGGATGAAAAAAGACCGAATGTAAATATTTGCCCTGTATGTATGGCGCATCCGGGAACATTGCCGGTCATAAACAAAGAGGCGGTTAAGCACGTTCTTCGAGTCGGGCACGCAATAGGCGGCAATATCGCCGATTTCACAGAGTTTGATAGAAAAAATTATTTTTATCCCGATATTCCGAAGGGTTATCAAATATCACAATATAAATATCCGCTTGTCTCGGGCGGTTTTATAAATGGAATTTTGGTTACAAGAATACATCTGGAAGAAGATACCGCTAAGTCTTACCACAGAGAGAACGATTCTAACTCATATATAGATTTCAATCGTGCCGGAGTTCCGCTCATGGAGCTTGTGACTGAGCCGGTAATACACAGCGCCAAAGAGGCGGGTGATTTTGCTCGCGAGCTTCAGACACTTCTAAGATATTTGGGTGCATCGGAGGCGAATATGGAAAAGGGGGAGATGCGAGTTGAGGCGAACATTTCTGTTTCGGCTGATCCCGATAAGTTTGGGACAAAAGTTGAGGTTAAGAATTTAAATTCGTTCAAGGCCGTTGAAAGAGCGATTGATTTTGAACTTGCAAGACATATTAAACTCCTAGATGAGGGTAAGGGCGATGAGATAATTCAAGAGACCCGCGGATGGGACGAGTTTAAGCAGGTCACGTTCTCACAGAGAAAGAAAGAGAGTTCACACGATTATAGATATTTTCCCGATCCGGACTTGCCGAAACTTTGGATAAGCAAGATTAAGGAATTTGGAGAACTCAAGAACAGTATGCCCGAGCTTCCAAGGGAGAAGAGAGAAAGATTTTTGAACGAATACGGCCTTAGGAATGAGGCGGTGGAGATATTTATAAACGAAAGAGCCCTGGCCGACTATTTTGAAAGTGCAGTTTCGGGCAAGAAAGACGACAAGGCATTCTGTGCGCTTGTTTCTAATTATATTGTAGGAGATCTCCTGTCGCTTATGAAAAAGGCGGGCGTTTCCGATACTGACGAATTGAACGAGGTTAATAAAGATTCGATTCGCGTAAAGTCGGAAGATCTCGCCGCGCTTGTTTCTATGATTGTGGCGGGAGAGTTATCTT
>JAKLHJ010000005.1 GCA_022710205.1 Patescibacteria group bacterium
GAAGAGTTAAGAGCTAAAATTAATAAGTGCCAAATTAGTTAAAATATATGAAAAAAGTATTTATTTATTTTCTCGGTTTGGTTTCATTATTTTTTTGTTTTAATTTTTCTCTTGCTCAAACAGCGACCAAGGTAGTAAAGGTGGGCGCTTTTAATAATTATCCGGTTATTTTTAAAAATACGAGCGGTTCTATAGAAGGTTTGTATGTAGATCTTTTAGAAGAAATAGGTAAACGGGAGAATATCAAGTTTGATTATGTTTTTGGCACGTGGAACGATGGGCTTGAGCGAATAAAGTCCGGTGAAGTTGACCTTCTAACGAGCGTGGCATACACGGAAGATCGGGCCTTGATTATGGAGTATACGAAGAACCCTCTTATGACCGTTTGGGGGGACGTTTATGCCCCTAAAAATTCTGATATCTCCGGTATTCTGGAGTTATCAGGTAAAAAAATAGGAGTTTTGATTGGCGATATAAATTATAAAAATTTTCAAGATTTATTAAGTCGGTTTGGCTTAGAAAGTGAGTTTGTTGAATTTTCTAGTTATGATGATGTTTTCGCCGCCGTTGCAGACGGTGAAGTGGATGTCGGAGTTGCAGGTATAACATTTGGCGCCACGAATGAGAGTAAGTATGGTTTGAAATCGACCGGAATTGTTTTTGGTCCGTTAAATTTGTATTTTACAACCGCAAAAGATAAAAATCCTGAACTAATACTCACGCTAGATAAGTATCTATCTTCGTGGAAGAAGCAGGATAACTCTTTTTTGGATCAAACTAAACAAAAATGGTTTTATGGAGGTCTTGGAACAGTAATAGTATTGCCGGACTGGATAAAGCAATCGCTCTTTGCACTTTTAATCTTACTATCTATTTCTTTTGCGTTCGTTTTCTTGTTAAGAAAACAGGTTCGCGCCGCAACTGAAAAGATAAGGGCTCAGACAAAAGATCTTGAAGAAAGCGAATTAAAATACCGCTCAATATATAATAATTTTATGGATGTTTATTACCGAGCAGATATGAACGGTATTATTATCGAGGCCTCGCCGTCTTGTGCAGATGTTACGGGGTGGAGCCAGACTGATCTCGTTGGAAGGCCGGTGTTTGATATTAGTTTCAATCCGGAAGATCAAATTGTCTTTAGGGATAAACTTTTGAGAGACGGGTATGTTAATGATTATGAGATAAAGTTATTAAAACGTGGCGGTTCTCCGTTTGTGGGTTCGATATCTAGCCATATGGTTCAGGACGAGAAGGGGAATCCTAAATATATAGAGGGTGTTGTAAGAGATATTACACAGAGAAAGAAAATTGAGGAGGAACTGCGCAGAAGCGTTGAAGAATTGGAAAAAATGAATAAGTTTATGGTTGGCAGGGAGGTGAAGATGACAGAAATGAAAAAAGAGATAGACGAGCTTCGGGCGAGAATGGGGAAGTAGGGGGAGGGGAATCGGTCACAAGTAAATTTCCTGACGGAAATGAATGGAGGGGGAATCGGCCACGAGTTACTAAGTCTGCTCATCCGCCAAAGGCGGATTGCGCGGACTAAGTACTCTCGGCCCTACCTCAGCTCCCTTTCTTGCAGAAAGGGGCCCGCTTCCGGTTTTCGATTCCCGCCATCTCCACAAACACAAAACAACACCAAGGCGACGCCTTGGTGTTGTGTGTTTGTGGAGATGGGGGGAATCGAACCCCCGTGCAAAGGATTTCTCTAAACTACCGCTAGAAGATATAGTCTAATTTTATTTTGTAATGCCTAGTTAGCGTTACATTTCGGAAACGGCCTGATCGTAATTAGACAACAGCAAGTCATTCCTATTTCCTTAAGTTCGAGAACTTGGCGGAAAAACAAATTCTCTATCCCGATTTTTATTACACCTCCCCGAAGTTATCGGAAGTCATTCGTAGAGATGTTACGCAAAAGCGTAATTGAGTGTTGCGAAAGGGGATACGATCCTCTTTGCTACATCTGACAAGTTTGCACTTATCGTTCCCGGGGTTGTTTTACGAGCATCCCGAGTTCCTCGATCTTCAGCAGTTCAGATACGACCAATGTCTAGGCCGATCATCCCCAAAATTTTGCGAAGCAAAATTTAGTTATAAAGTGGAAAGTTATAAAGTTTAAAGTTTGTGACTTTATAACTTGATAACATTAAAACTTTTGAACTAATTTTACCTTCCTTCCTTAATTATTCTTTCAATGTTCTTTGCCGTTTCGCGCTTCTTTATCGTTTCGCGTTTGTCGAATTTCTTCTTTCCTTTGGCGATAGCGATATCTAACTTTAATTTGCGTCCTTTAATATAAACCGATAACGGGATTATTGTCAAGCCCTTCTGGCTAGTATTGCCGCCAAGTTGATTCAGCTCCTTTTTTGTCAGCAAAAGGCGCCTGTTTCTAAGGCGGTCATAATCTTTGGGGGCGTTTTTGGGCTGGTGGGCCGGAATATCGGCATTTACTAGGTATGCTTCTCCACCTCTTATAATCACATAGGCGGCATCAATAACCCCGTGGCCGTCTTTTAGCGACTTGACCTCGGTCCCGAGAAGCTCTATGCCGGCCGACATTTTCTCCAAAACTTCATATTTTAGGCCGTATTTTCGGTTTATTATGAGCGACATATGTGTAGTGTAACAGAAAACGGGGGAGATTATAAGGGGTTTACTTAGGAAGCACCCCGCCGATGGCGGGGCAAGCTTGACAACATGCGGGCCTTGTGATAACCTCATTGCCAGTGACTTTGAGAGTGGCCCTGCCCTGTAGTGAGCTTTGCTCTACTACGGGGGTTGACAAGATTATTGTCTTGTGCTATACTTAATAAAGTTAAATAAGTTCAGTTCCTTACAACTAAATAGAAGTTAATCAATAAATACATCGAAGGGAGGCCCCATGCCGCATTAGCTAGCGTAAGCTGACGAACAGCAGAGAGCGGGGTTTCGTCACCCCAGGTTCTGGAAGGAGTTCCAAAACGTGAGGCGAGTCCTATTCGGGCAGGAAGCTGGAACCTGCCTTACCAAAACCGGCCGGGCTGCGACGGTAGTCGCTGTCTGAACCGCAAGCACTAAATCCCACTGTGGGAAGGTGCATGAGAAAAACTTCTGTTACCCTGGGTTGCATTCCGATGCTGTATAACATCGCGCATCGAACGAACGCGCGCCGGATGCAAGCCAACTGCGGCCTGGGTTCTCCCGGTTCTACATACCCGGCAGAAACTCGGTCGGCACAAAAGGGGTACATGAAGTTTCACTAGCGCTAAGCCCAGACAGGCGAAAGCGCTCCATCCCCGAGCCTGGGGAAAATTAGGAGGACACCATGTTCTTCCCTTCGGTCAGAATTATCCAGAGCGGGCAGTGCTGGCTGCCTTGGTGAAATAAACCAGTAGGTTGATGAAGTCGGTCCCGCCCCCTAGGTCGCGCTCCTTGCGCGATGGGACGGCCCGAATAGCCAACCTGACACCCTGCTTGCGGGGGTAACGAAACAGACGAGAGGCGGGGGTACCTGCGGGGCGCGCCTTGATCGTAACGACGGCGCACCCAATCGGCGAAAGCCGCCCTAACGCCCTGTTTGTGGAGGGAATGCCCTCACTCGAAATACCGCAGTGAAAGAAGAGGGTCCTTGATAACTACAGCAAGACGGCATCGGCTGTTGTCCCCGAAAGGGAAAAGGATGCCGCGAGGAGACGGCGTGAAAGGGGAGACCATGGTCTTCGTGATCAAGATCTTCACTCATGCGGAGTAAGTCCGCATTCAACACCGAACGAAGCACCGCGAACTTCACGATAACGGGCGAGACAGTACCGCCCCTAGACAGCCAAACCGCGAAACGGGCCGCAGCAGTACGGTAGAAGTTCTCCAGGAAACTTGTTGCTAAATCCATGTCGACCTGCGGGTGGCGTGGTGATGCGGCAGACCTCCGGGTTTGAATGCTCCCGTTACTTGCTGCGGGCCCCGAGATTTCGCGGATACATGGCAGGATGAACTCGAGTATAGCGATTTGTGGGGCTCGTTGAGAGCAAACCCCAGGTGTCCCAGGGTGAATTGGGCACAGGTAAAGCCGGAGCCTGAACGTTGGTTAAACTTAAGTCCTAATCCGGAAGTTTGGCAAAGGCCCAGAGTTTCGGGTACGCCAGACGATTAACTTCTAATAAGCGAGATCTTGGCCTGCCGTTCTCTGGATCTAGGCTGGCTGAGCCCGCTTTTGCAGCCGCTTCGCGGTGTCGGGACGCTTACGGCCCCAAATGAGGAAGACGCTTCGGTGCCTTCACCATGGGACCGCCCCCGCACCACGGAACGGCCACATTTTAACGCCCCGACACTGAGTTGTGTCGGCGGCGCTCCCCAAACAGCGGCGTGTCTCAGGGCTCAGCCTTGATGATAGACACCCGCTCCGCAGACATCGCTGTTGTAGTTTACTGATGCGGTGGTGTGCCTCCAGTGGAGGACCATCATCCCTCAGCGATGACGTTACGCGGCCCCCCTGACTTCGGTCGGAGGGGGCTTTTTTTATGGTTTATTTTCTGTATAACCCCAGTGAAATAGGAGCCCTATAGATTTATGGGGTATAATAGTTTAATATGAGCATTGAAGTTTTCGCTGTAATATAAGGTTAATTTCACGGGGTAAATAACATGAGCAAGAAAAATAATAATAAAAGCGGTAAGAATGACCCATGGAAGGCGATGTCACAATTTGGCAGGAGCATCCTCGGTTTCATTCTTATTTTCGTATTAATTATCGGCCTTTATTCGGCCTATGTTGAGGAGTCAAAAAAGACCGAGGATATATCTATTTCGGTTCTTTCATCCGACATCAAGGCGGGACTCGTGAAAAAAATAACCGTTGAGGGAGATTATCTTTATGCCGATTATAACGATGAAAAACAGAAGATCTCCCAGAAAGAGCTTGAGACATCTCTCACAGAGACCCTTGTTAATTATGGTGTAACAGGTGAGGAGCTTGCAAAAGTAAACGTTGAGGTCAAGCAGTCATCCGGTGTTATGTTTTGGATCATAAACCTTGCTCCGTTCATTCTGCCAATAATTTTCATCTTCGTGATTTTCTATATGATCACGAACCAGATAAAAGGTTCGTCTATGCAGGCGTTCTCTTTCGGCCAGTCTCGCGCGAGAATGATCGACCCGAATGACGAGAAGCAGAAAGTTCTTTTCAAGGATGTGGCCGGTGTGAAAGAGGCGAAAGAGGAATTGAAAGAGATCGTTGATTTTTTGAAGAGCCCGAAAAAATTTATTGATATTGGCGCAAAGATTCCGAAAGGAGTTCTCCTTATGGGTGCGCCGGGTACAGGAAAAACTTTGCTCGCAAGAGCTGTGGCAGGGGAGGCGAATGTGCCGTTCCTATATCTATCCGGTTCGGAATTCGTTGAAATGTTCGTCGGCGTCGGTGCGAGCCGTGTTAGAGATCTTTTTAAACTTGCGAAGAAGGCAGCTCCTGCGATTATCTTTATTGATGAGATAGACGCCGTCGCTAGACACCGAGGCACCGGAATGGGTGGTGGAAATGATGAACGTGAGCAGACCTTGAACCAGATACTCGTTGAAATGGACGGATTTGAGCCGAATGAGAAGGTGATAATTATGGCCGCTACAAATAGGCCAGATGTGTTAGATCAGGCGCTTTTAAGACCAGGCCGTTTTGATAGGCGAGTAACGCTTGACCTTCCTGACGTAAAAGACAGAGAAGAGATAATGACGATTCATGCGAAAGGAAAGCCATTCGCGGAGGATGTAAATTTGAAAGTTATTGCCGAGAGAACGCCGGGATTTTCGGGAGCCGATCTTGCTAACGTTGTGAACGAGGCATCTATCTTGGCCGCAAGAGAGGACAGAAAGACCGTCGGGCAGTATGACCTGATTCGCTCTGTTGAAAAGGTAATGCTCGGCCCGGAAAGAAAGAGCCACATTTTGTCGGACAAAGAGAAAGAGATAACTTCATATCATGAGATGGGGCACGCGATAATCGCTTCCGTATTGGAGCACTCTGACCCCGTTCACAAGGTTTCAATCATTTCACGAGGCCGTGCCGCTGGGTATACGCTCAAGCTTCCGTTCGAAGAAAAGAAACTACACTCCAAAAAAGAATTCCTGGATGATATTGCCGTTTCGCTTGGAGGCTATGCTGCAGAGAAGCTCGTCTTCGGTGATATGACAACGGGCGCTTCTAATGATATTGCCGTTTCGACCGCGCTTGCGAGAGACATGGTCACTCGATTTGGAATGTCGGAGACTGTGGGGCCGGTAGACTTCGGCGCGACAACTCACGAGGGGATGGGAGTGATAAGCCACTCACACTCGGAGGAATTTGCCGCCAACATGGACAGAGAAGTTTCAAAAATAATGAATGAGTCTCTCGCGCGCGCCGAGAAAGCGCTCGCCGAACACAAAAAGGCGCTTGATAATATGTCTATAGAGCTCAAGAAAATAGAAACGCTCGAAAGAAAGGATTTTGAGAATTTGCTTATCCTAAATGGCATCAAGCCGAAGGTAGATGATAGTATTGAGGCGACAGCAGGGCAGGTGATTGCAGAGGCATAGATTGGGCACCATATTTTAGACTTACAAATTAGCCACTTGGTTGCCGGGTTTCCAAGTGGCTTTGTTTTTAAATATAGGGTTGACTTTAAGATTAACTTAAGATAAACTTAAAAAATGGAAAAAATAATAGGAACAAAAGAATTAAGGAACAATCTCGACGATTATATCGCCAAGATACAAAAAGGGGCTTCTTTTCTGGTTGTCAGGAGGTCTAAGCCTGTTTTTAAGATATCTAGCCCGGTTGCCGAAGATGAAAGATGGGAAGAGGTTGTTGATTTTACAAAATTAAAAAAGGGAGGACTGGATATTGACGACTTACTCTCAAGGCTTGAAAAATGTAATGGATAAGATAGATAAGTTTTTGCGGAAGATCCCGGGAAATGTGAGACGCGATATCTTTAAAATATTGGGGTTGATAAAGGAGGGTAAGATAGATAATTTAGATATCAAAAAATTGAAAGGGAAGAATGATATTTTTCGGGTAAGAAAAGGAGATATACGAATAATTTATAGGGTGGTGGATGATAAGATTTATATTCTTGCGATAGAGAAGAAGGGAGATAATACATATAATTTGTAGATTAGAAAGTAGTGGGTGGAGAGTAGAAAGTGGTTAGATAAATTGAAAAAGACCCCTTAAGCGGGGCCTTTTTGATCTACTGAGTCTTTGATAAAGCTCTTATCTTTGCTATAATAAAGATAATATAAAGGTTCGATTTTATGGCAAGAAAAATAGAAAAACAAAAAGCGCTTGAATTAAGGGAACAGGGCAAAAGCTATAGTGAAATAAAAAGTATTTTATGTGTGAACAAGAGCACTCTTAGCGGGTGGCTGAAAGATCTTCCATTATCTGCGGAGAAAATAGCCGAACTTCGCGACAATAATCCAAAAAGAATAGAAAATTTCCGAAAAACGATGGCCGCTAAAAAGGAGGCGCGCCTGTCGGCTAGTTTTGAAAAAGCATCCCGAGATGTAGGTAAATTAAGCGACAGAGATATTTTTATCGGTGGCCTGTTTCTTTATTGGGGCGAAGGGTCTAAGAGAGATAAAGGCGGAATTTCTTTTACAAATACGAATCCTGATATGATCAAATATTTTGTAAGGTGGTTGGTGCTTATGGGATTTAGGCGCGACCAGCTGAAAGTTAATCTGCACTTATATTCTGATATGAACGCGGGGGAGGCGATAAATTATTGGAGCAAAGAATTAAAAATAAAAAGGGCGCAGTTCCGTCGGCCATATATTAAGAAAACGGAGTCGAAGAATATTAAATATAAAAGCGGTTTCGGTCACGGCACTTGTAGCGTGATATTAGAAAAGCAGGAAATGAACGATTATATACTTTCAGCACTTAAATATTTGGCGCAAGGTTCGGATAAAATGTGATATTTACTTATTGGCCTTTTTGATTTATATTAGGGGTTACAAATGCATGTATAGCTCAATTGGTAGAGCAATTGTCTTATACACAATCGGTTCCAGGTTCGAGTCCTGGTACATGCACAACAAACCGCCTGAAGGCGGTTTTTGTGTATGTAAGCAAGCAAACTGCTTTGCTTGCGTCCAGGACTCGAAAAGCTTCTCCCATATTTTTGAGGATTTTTAATCCGAAAAAATGGGAAAGCTATACTGTCCTCGTAGAGGAAGAGTCCTCCTAGTACATGCACCCGAAGACTCGCTTCGCTCGAACGGGCGGGCAACAAACCGCCTTCGGGCGGTTTTATTTTGCGTTTTTTGGTATACTGGTTTTGTTAAATAGATAATTAAATTCATGGCCAACCCACCAAAATTTTTAGTTCTTACGTTATTGGTGTTTTAAAATGAAAAAAGGAAAAATTATCTAATAATCTATTAATAACTTTTGAAAAAATTTATGCGGGCAAGAAAGATAAATTACATAGAAGCAATCAAAAAGCACGTGCGGGCGGCAAATTATATAACCGCGGCGCAAATATATTTGCAAGATAATTTTTTGTTAAGCGAGCCTCTTAAGTCGGAACACATAAAACCGAGACTTTTGGGTCACTGGGGAACCTGTCCGGGAATAAATTTTGTTTATGCGAACTTGAATCATCTCATTAAGCAGACCGGCGCGAATATAATGTTTCTGCTAGGTCCGGGCCACGGATTTCCGGCCCTTCAGGCGAATCTTTTTATAGAAGGAACTCTCTCAAAATATTTTCCAGAAGCGACACGGGACGAAAAAGGGCTCGCATATATTGCGAAACAATTCAGCTGGCCGTATGGCTTTCCAAGCCACAGCAACCCGACAACCCCGGGCGTAATACTTGAGGGCGGTGAGCTTGGTTATGCTCTTTCGACCGCTTACGGTGCAGTCCTTGATAATCCAGATCTTATTGCCGCGTGTCTCGTGGGAGACGGCGAGGCGGAGACCGGCCCGACAGCGACCGCATGGCACCTTAATAAGCTTGTTGATCCTGCGACGAACGGAGTTGTGCTCCCGATACTGCATTTGAATGGATACAAAATTTCCGGGCCGACTCTTTTTGGCAGAATGAGCAACAAACAGCTTCTTTCGTTATTCAGAGGTTACGGTTACCGGCCGATAATTGTGGAGGGGGAAGACGACCATGTTTATAAAAAGATGGCTGATGCGCTCGCGAAGGCATACAGGATGATTGGGACCCTTAAGAAAAAAGCAGCGAAGGGGGACAAATTCGATTCGCTTCCTTTCCCGATGATAATTTTAAGGACACCGAAAGGGTGGACAGGCATTAAGGAACTTCATGGAGAGAAAATGGAGGGAAACGCTCTCTCACACCAGGTTGTCGGACATAATGCCAAGACAGACAAGACAGAGCTTTCTGCGATAGAGGAGTGGATGAGGTCATATAATTTCTCTGAGCTTTTTGATGCGCAAAAAGGTTTTGTAAGCGAGCTAGATAATGTCACTCCGGATGCGGAGCACAGAATGGGAGACAACAAGAACGCTTTTCCCGCCCGCGTAATGAAAAATCTTGTTTTGCCTGATATCAAAAAAATAGACGATGATAAAGAAAAGTTTGGTGAAGAGGGTAAGGGGAGCATGGCTCGCGCGGGGCAGTTTATGAAAGAGGTTTTTCTGCTCAATAAGGAGAACAACAACTTCAGAGTCTTTTCGCCGGATGAAACATACTCAAACAGGATAGATGAGGTCTTTAAGGCCGTTAAAAGGGCGTTCTTATTGCCCAATAAGCCTTGGGACAAGGATTATGGCCGAGATGGTAAGGTAGTCGAGATGCTCTCAGAACACACGTTGCAGGGGCTTATGCAGGGCTATGTACTCACGGGGCGCCATGGTTTTTTTGTATCATATGAGGCGTTCATCCAGATAGTGGGAAGCATGGCGGATCAATACGCAAAGTTCTTGAAAGTCGCGAGGAGTGTGCCTTGGAGAGGCGATGTTCCTTCGTTCAATTACATTTTGACATCTACAGGATGGCGTCAGGACCACAACGGCTTTTCTCACCAGAACCCCGGATTTATTAGCGAGATGCTTCAGAAGCACGGTTCATTCGTGCGAGCTTATTTCCCGCCGGACGAAAGCAGTATGCTCGCAGTTATGAAAGAATGTGCCGGTTCAAAAAATCAGATCAATATAATTGTTGCGGGTAAGACGCCGGAGCCGCAGTGGCTATCTCTACACGATGCCGAGAAATCTGTCAAAGAGGGAATGATGATATGGGAACATGTCAGTGAAGAAAATCCCGACATTGTTTTTGCCGGAATCGGCGATTATCTGACAAAGGAGACTATCGCCGCGATAAAATTATTAAAGAATGTCGCTCCGGAAATAAAGAGCAGATTTGTGAATATTTTGGAACTCTCAACTTTCGGTTTCGGGAACGCCGATAGAAAGATGTCCGCTGATGATTTCGAAAAATATTTCACGGAAGATAAGCCGATTATTTTCAATTTTCACGGATACCCTGAAGTTATTCAGTCGATGCTGTTTCACCATGGAGATTCGTCTCGATTTTCTGTTCACGGATATATCGAAAACGGGTCAACGACGACGCCGTTTGATATGCACATAAGGAATAAAACGAGTAGATATCATTTGGCTATTGATGCACTTCAGAAAATGTCGGCGGCGGGTGTAATTGATAATAAAAAGGCCGAAAGCATTATCAAAGACATAAATAAGAATATAGAGGATCATCGTGAGTATATATTAAAAAACGGCATCGACCCTGTAGGAAAGTTCGAATAGATTATTATCAATTTTTAACTGTATCACTCGGGCCCGCCTTACGGCTACGAATACGGTCGTAATAGGTTAGTTGAGAAACTTCCTACAGGGCAGGCCCCGATTTCTAGGAAAGTTCGAATAGATTATTATCAATTTTTAACTGTATCGCTCGGGCCCGCCTTACGGCTACGAATACGGTCGTAATAGGTTAGTTGAGAAACTTCCTACAGGGCAGGTCCTGATTTTTTGGAATAAAATGGAAAAGAAAATTTTAATCGTAAACCCGGGTAGTGCATCAAAAAAATATTCTTTTTATGTTGATGGAAAAGAGGTTTTGCGTGCTCATTTTGAATCTGAGAACGGCGGATTCGTTGTAAGTTGGGGGTCGGATAAGGTTAATGAAAAAAAGAATATAACCGAATTTGATTTTAAAAAGAGCGCGGCGATAGTTCTCGCCAGATTAAAGGAGGCGGGAATTATGGCGGATGCGGGCGAGATACATTCTGTCGGATTTAGGACCGTTGCGGCCGGAGATTATTTTTTGGAAACTCGTTTTATTGATGAAGAATTTTTAAAACAGCTTGCCGGAGCTGAAGACAGGGCGCCGCTACATGTATCGGCACTTCATTTAGAATTGAGAGAGTTTGCCATAATATTACCGGAGACCAAAAAATATGCCGTATCGGACAGCACTTTTTATAAAGAGAGGCCGGACTATTCAAAAAATTACGGACTTCCTTATTCATTGGCCAAGGAATTGCAGATGTTTCGATTTGGTTATCACGGCATTTCCGGGGCCTCGATTGCGAGAAGGGCGCCTCTAGTTTTAGGAAATTTGCCGAGCAGGGTGGTCGTGTGTCACTTGGGAAGCGGTATAAGTATTATCGGAATAAAAGACGGGAAGGGGATAGACGCTTCAATGGGTTTTACTCCGCTTGAAGGGACAATGATGAGCACGAGAGTCGGAAATATTGATCCCGGGGCGCTCATACACTTGATAAAGAGAAAAGGATTTTCTCCCGACGAGCTGAATACTTTTCTTAATAAGAAATGCGGACTTTTGGGATTGTCTGAAATATCAGACGACATGCGCGAGCTCTTAAAGAAGGAGGCCGAGGGTGACTTAAGCGCAAAAAGAGCAATTGATACTTTTGTTTATCAGATAAAAAAGCAGGTGGGTTCACTCATTGCCGTGCTTGGCGGCATTGACAGCCTCATCTTCACCGCCACGATGGGAGAGAGATCAAATATAATAAGAGAAAGGGTGTGCGCCGGATTGGAAGGGCTGGGTATAAAAATAAATAAAGCAAAGAACGATGAAGCGATAGGAACGGATGGTGTGATAAGCGAAGAAGGTTCCGCGGTTTTGGTTGCGGTCATCAAGACGGACGAAATGAGAGAGATGTTTGAGGACGTGAATAGATTTTAGATTTTTTATTATTTTTTATATAATCTAATTGAGGCCAAAGAGTCGAAGAAATCTGCACAACAGATTGCTCAATGCATTTTAAAGTATTGATAGACACGCTGGCCTCACTAAAAACCCTGTAAATAGCGGGTTTTTTAGTTTTCGGCTACTATTTGTTTGACCGTTTTGTTATAATACAAGTAATTACAAGATATTATATTTTATGAGATATATAGATTATGGTCCCGGTTTCGGGATGATGGGAGCGGGGCTCGGTTTGGGATTTGGAGTCGGCACTCTTATTCTTATCGCATGGACACTTTACTGGAAGGGTAAGGCGCTCTGGAGAGCCGCTAGATTGGGCCATTTGGAATGGTTTATCGCGCTTTTAATTATAAATACGGCGGGATTGCTTGAAATAGCTTATCTTTACTATTTTACAAAATCCGAAAAAGCAGAAATGGAGGTTGTTTCGGATAAGGAGAAGAAGGACTAAAAACCGCTCTTACTTATACGGTTGGTAACATTCTGGCCTCGCAACATTAATGTTAAGAAGCCATAGAGATATCGCCGAGGTTATATTGGGAGTCCTCATATTTTGCGCTGTATTTGTAATTGCCGAAAAAAGCGGGCTAAGAGAAAAAATTACCGGGAACGAAGCACTTTTAACTAGAGGCGTGGAGGGCGCTCATTTGTATGCGCGCGAGAGTTTTTATGATTTCGGAAGGATCTCTATGAGAGATGGAGAGAAAAAAATTTCGTTCGAAATACACAATAACGGGAAGGAAGATGTTTCTATAAAAAAGATATATACAACTTGTCAGTGCCTGGAAGTTTCTCTTATAAGGGGAAGCGAAAAGATCGGCCCGTTCAGTGTTAGAGATTATTTGTATCCCGGAAACGGGCAAATGATCATTAAAAAAGGGGAAAAAGTGACAGCTGAGGTCGTGTATACGCCGTCATTACAGGGGCCGTTTGGTGTGGGTCTTTCAGAGCCGTTCGCGGTTATAGAGGACGGACGCGGAGAAAAAATAGATCTCAGAATTTCGGCTCTGGTGTTTCCTTAAATAATAATTTAGAATACAAAAACTAATACCCGTATAGAAATAGAAGTTTTTTAGGTTTTGTATTATGTGCGGGAGAAGGTGCGGATGATAGTTTTGGCGGTTTATGAGTTTTTAATTTCAAAGGGTAAATGTTTGACGAAAACGGGAAAGTTTCCAGAAGGTTTATAAATATTTGCGTGGTATCTCTCTTGGCCGTTTTTGCCGTAGCACTTTTTTATATTAGCGGTCTTGTTCCGGAGTTTTTGAGAGGAGCAATGGCGGACAAAAGGTTTATGTTGCCGATGGTTATTGTGGCGTCGGTAGTAGATAGTATCAATCCGTGTGCTTTCTCTGTCCTTATATTGACCATCGCTTTTCTAATGAGCCTCAATAAAGACAGGGCCACAATTTTACGAATGGGGGGTGTTTATATTTTGGGAATTTTTTTGGTTTATATTTTAATAGGCCTCGGCATCATAGAGGCGCTTCAATTTTTCGGAGTTCCTAATTTTATGGCCAAGGTCGGAGCTTCTATTCTTGTTGTATTCGGTCTTTTAAATATTATTAATGATTTTTTCCCGTCCTTCCCGATCAAGGTAAAGATACCGCAGTTTGCTCACAAGAAGATTGCTTATATAATGGAAAAAGCGTCGTTGCCTTCATCCTTCTTTCTCGGAATAATGGTCGGGCTATACGAGTTTCCTTGTACGGGCGGCCCATATCTTATGATATTGGGGTTGGTGCACGATAATGAAACATTTTGGAGCGGTTTTCTATATCTTGTTCTTTATAACCTTATTTTCGTTTTGCCGCTTGTCGTGATTCTTCTTGTCTCCGGTAGCAAGGCGGTTCTTGCTAAGGTGTCGGAGTGGAAGGGCGCTGAATCGAAGAATATGAGATTCTGGGGAGGGGCGATAACGATTGTTTTGGGTCTAATAATTTTTGCATTATAATTTTTTATAAATTCTATGAACGATAAGACAAAGATGGAGGGTATAATAAAGAAGGTTGAAGAGATGAGAAAAAGCGGAACAGTTGATCTGTCTCTTGATGAAGATCTTTCAATAGCGATAATGAACCTTATTAGCCTCGAGGAGCATTTCTTCTTTACGGGAGAAAAGACAAAAGATTCTAGTTATTTTAATATGCTTGCCGAGGTGAGAGAGACCAGAAAAGAGCTTCTTCAGAAGCTTATGTCAAAGAATGACGGAGAATCGTGGTGCATCTCAAAACATCTGTTGGCGGCCTCAATGAGACTCATGGAAGTTGGGACAAAGTTACAGGGAAGCGGGAAGAAAGATGAAGCCAAAGAGTTTTTTGATCGTTCTTACCGCATGTATTCGTTGTTCTGGGCGCTTAGGTTAAAAATAATAGATACCGCCGGGTTGAAGGAGGTGGCTGCAGGGGATAAGCCTTGGACGGTAGATGATATTGTTACTAAGCTAGTAAATTGCTGTGATGAATAATAAAAAATGTAAAATGGAAATCTCAAAATGGAAAATTACAGGTTAAAATTTAAACAGGATGAATAAATTAAACCAGCTTCTTTGGGTCCTGGTGTTTGTCGTTGTGGTTATGTCTATATCAGGCATTGCTTTCTTTTTTGTAAATAATTCCGCGGAGTCAAGCTACACAAATTTAGATGAATTCGCTCAATGTTTAACAAATAAAGGCGCTGCAATGTATGGAGCCGCTTGGTGTTCTCATTGTGCGGCACAGAAAGAAAGATTCGGAAGCTCTTTCAAATACGCTACTTATGTTGAGTGCCCGGACAATATTAATGCGTGCACGGACAAAGGGGTGCTGAGCTATCCGACATGGATACTTGGTGACGGCACAAAATTAGTCGGCGAGCAGAATTTGGAAAAGCTATCCGAACTGACTTCGTGTGAATTAAAGAAATAAATTTTATTTGAAAAACACCTCCCTTGCCGGGAGATGTTTTAGTAGATTAATTTGTTTCCGGTTTTTGGGGAATCAGTTGCGAGATTATTACCAGCCACGCCATTCCCATTAAATACGCGGATAGTGCAAACAAAATATCGCTAAAATCACCGTTCCAATATGTTCCATTTATTGTTCTAAAAGAAAAGAAGAAGTCGGCCATTCCTCGGGACACGAGCCCCGCAAAGAGGAAGGTTGACGCCAGAGACATTCTGCCGCCGCTGACTCTTGCGATTATCAGCGCGGTGGATATGGCAAACGCACTTGCAAAAGGATAAAAAACGGTCAATGCCGTTTGTAACATGGAGCTGTCGGCCAGGTAACTAAGGTCAAGGAAGCTGAATACAAATAGCGATAGAAGGGTTAGCGCGACAACGGATTCTACGTAAATACTGGTTTTTATGGTGAGCAAGAACATTCTCAAATATATAAAAATAGCCCAAAATACAAACGGGTAATAAATAATAAAAAATACGTCGGCTAGCGAAGGGAACGGTATCGCATTAGTATAATAAAAATTGTAAAAGGCCCAAACCATAAGACCCACGCCGTATAATATTAGGGAAAGAGCCCCGACAACAATACCTGTTTTTGGTGTTCCTGTAATTTTTATTTTAGCACCATGAATAAGAGGTAGCGCCCCGGCAAGAATAAAGACAGCACCATCTCCAATGTTAAAAAGATAATTCCACGCCGTTGTTTTGTCTGAGTAAAATTGCAATAAGAGTCCCCATATAAAAACAATTAAGAAGAGCAGGCTTAGGATATATTTGGAGCGCGAGATGCTTGCAATGGTATTCATATTTTTAAAAATATACTTGTATGTTCAAATTATAGTATAATTAGTGTAAATAGAAAAACATGCCAGTTTTAGGAAAATTTTTTTCTGCCCCGAAGGATACGGCAGAAGATATAAAAAAAATAGATGTTTCCGTCGGAAAAGTTTTTGATTCCGCTCGAAATTTTATCAACAGAGAAGATCTCGCTCTCGGTTGTTCATCAATGCTAGAGAAGGCTAATTCTCTCGCTGATAAAGAGCGAGAAGGTCAGCTGGTCCGGGCATATTTTTGCTTTGAAGAATTTATTACCGAGAATAAACCCCTTGTTGTTAAACAAGAGATAAATAAGATAGATCTTAGAAAGGAAATAAGTAAAAAAGCGCCGATTGACGAGTTGCCCCTAAAATTAAAAATACCTTTTTTAGATAAACGTAATCAGCTGTTGTCTGTTTTTGGCCTGGCAACCAATAGTCTCGTTAAATATCTGAAGAGCAATATTGGAGAAACCAATTTTAATACATTTCTTCGTGCTTCAGTGGCCGGTAGCGTGCTTAGCGGCAGGGTGTCTTTAGTCGGCGATTATTTGGTATTTGAGCAAATCAGCGGTTCCTCTGATCTACTAATTAACGATAAAGAGCTGGAGTATTCCTTAAAGAATTTATTCGATTCATTGGCCAAGGAAGTTTCCGCCGGATTCGGTAGAAGCATGTCCGAGGCACTGGTAAAATCATCCCTAGATTCGTTCTCCTCTGTTTTACCGCTAGAATTTATAAGAATATTTTTAGATATTGCCCCGCTTGATTTTTTGACGGAAGAAAAAGCCTCTATTTTAGAGAGGGGGGAGTTACAGAAAAAATTTACAGAGGTTGTAAAAGAAGAAAGGACAAGGAGTCATGAAGCGGAGGAATTATCCAGACAGCTCCAGCAGACCGTTTCAGAGCTTAACGCGAACAAGGCGGCCGTATTGAATTTGCTTGAAGATATCGGAGCCGAGAAAAACAAAATTGAGAAGGAGGTCCAATTAAGAACAGAAGAGCTGAAGAATGAACGTTCCGTATTGCGTTCAACGATAGACAGCCTCCCGGTTGCTTGCTTCTTAATTAGCTCCGAGTTGGTTCTTTTGGAAAACAATAGTTTGCTTGCGCGAGTTTTCTCTGCGGATAAAATTGACAGTTTCTATGATATGGAAAATAGGTTTAACGGTTTTTTCTCTATTAGAGAGCGATGTCTGGCGGTACTCGAAAATCTAAAACCGCAGGTCTTTCCAAATATTAGTTATGGTAACAAATTTTTCAAAATTTATTTACAGCCGGTTGTGTCTGTCGATACAGGAAGCAAGATAGGTCTTTTGGGAATTATAGAGGATATTACAGAACAAAAAATATTAGATAGGGCAAAAGATGAATTTTTTTCTATTGCCTCACATGAGCTAAGAACCCCTCTTACGGCTATTATGGGGAATACCTCGATGATAATGGAATTTTTTGAGGCGCAGTTACCGAACAATGAGGTAAAACAGATGGTTGAAGACATCCATGAGGCGAGCACAAGACTGCTGAAGATCGTGGGTGATTTCTTGGATGTTTCTCGATTGGAGCAGGGTAAGATAATATTTAAATCGACGAAGTTTGATTTGGGAGAAGTGGTAAAGGAATTAGCGCGCGACTTTGACTCGGCGGCCACGCTAAAAGGATTGAAATTAGAAGTTGGAGAGATTTCTGACGGTGTTTCAGTATACGCAGATGAGAGCAAGGTCAGACAGATTATGTCTAACTTAATAAACAATGCTATAAGTTATACACAAAAAGGAGGGGTTTCTCTTTATTTAAAAAAGGATGAACCCGGTTTTGTGTCGTGTTACATTAAAGACACCGGTGTAGGTATTTCAAAAGAGAATCAGATGTTGCTTTTTAGAAAATTCCAGCAAGCACAGGAAAAGATTTTGACAAGAGATGCCTCAAGGAGCACAGGTCTTGGATTATATATTAGTAAATTACTCGCTACCGCCATGGGCGGCAGAGTGGAGCTTGTTGAAAGCGAGCTTGGTAAGGGGAGCACCTTTAGAGTGGTGCTACCGATAAAGGTATGATAATATGTTGCAGTAGCTTATATATTTTATAATTCAAACATATGGCGAAAATTTTAATTATAGAGGATGACCCTTTGATGCTTCGAATGTATGAACGCGTCTTCAAACTAAACAAATACGAAGTAGAGATGGCGTTTGACGGAGAAGACGGAATAAAAAAATTGAGGTCGGCGGAAATTAAGCCCGATATTGTTCTTTTGGATATTATGATGCCAAAAATGAGCGGTTTTGATGCTCTTAAAATTATTAAGGCCGATGACAGTATAAAAGACATTCCGGTTATTATTTTGACGAATTTGGCGGGAAAAGATGAGGCGGAGAAGGGGCTTAAACTTGGAGCTATATCTTATCTCGTTAAAAGCGAGCACGAACCAAAAGAAATTATCTCAATAATAAAGGAAAATCTGGAGAAAGCGGGGAAGAAATAAACCTAAATCAGAAAATATTTTTAAAAAACGACCCTCGTGGGTCGTTTTTTTATCCACACCCGCGCAGGTTTTGTTTTTGTTTGTGTGGTATTATTTAGAAATGACCCTTAAAAGATTTTTCCCGGTTTTTGTTTTTTTGCTTTTTATTTTCGCCGGAAATACCTTTGCGGCTACAACTCCGGAAACCGGTAATTTTACCGTGACAGTAAGTGTGTCAAAAAAGTCCAGTGATGGAGGAGGCGTCATGCCGAACAATCCTAATCTGAATCCTAATGTGATACCGGTTGTTCCTCCCGAAGAGAATATAATTACCGGAGAAATCTCGTGCACTACAGAAGAAGGAGGAGTTTGCCCCGGTTTTTTGCCGCCGGAAGAGATAACCCCGGGTCAACAAATTACCGAAATAGCCGAAGAGGTTATTCCGGTTGCTCCGATTGTTCCCGAGACGGTAATAGATCTGACAGAGCCGCCTGCCGAAGTTATAAGCGATGTGGTGGATACAATAAATAATATTGTAGAAAATACCGTTGATAATGTTACCCAGTTCTCAAATGATGTTTTGGATAACATAACAGAATTTTCTAACAATATCGCCGAAGGGGCGGCAGAATACTCTGTAGCGGTATTGGATGCTGTGCAGAATTTCGTAAAAGATCCTGTCGCGGGAGCGGTTAATATTTCTGTAAAAATTACGGAGGCCACGAGGGACTTCGTAGAGAGTCCTACGGGGAAAGTTATCACCGGTGTTGCGAAGCCTCTTGGTGTTGCGGCAGGTGCTACTTTTGTAGCGGTACAGACCGTTGTGGGGACAGGTATGGCGACTGTTACGTCTCTGTCCGATATATATCTCATGCTTTGGAAATTGGTTGGTATATTGGTCGGGTCTTCGAAGAGGAGGGGCAGGCCTTGGGGCACGGTTTATGACTCTGTGACCAAGAGACCTCTTGATCCAGCGTATGTCGTGGCTTCGAGAATTACAGGCGAGGAGGTCGCAGATGCTATAACTGACCTTGACGGTCGTTACGGATTCTTTATACCGGCAGGCACATATAAGCTTAGGGCGGACAAGACTAATTACTCTTTCCCTTCTAAAAAAATGGAAGGTAAAAATAGTGATGAGATATACAATAATATTTATCACGGAGAGGAATTAACGGCCGGCGAGGGAGAGGTTTTGGTTGAGAATATTCCTCTTGATCCTATCGGTTTTGATTGGAACGAATTTGCCAAAAACAAGCAAAATCTTTTCAGAATTTATTCCAAACGAGAAAGATTTTGGAGTAGAATTTTTGACGGTATTTATTTTGCCGGTTTGTTATCGGCCTTCATAGCCACTTTGTTCGACCCGAGAATCATTAACTTTATTTTTATCGCCATATATGCGCTGTTCATCATCCATGGAATGCGAAAGAAGGGGAGAAAGAAGGCTGTTTCCGTAAAGAGCGCGGCCTCGTCTTTGCCTATCCCGTTCGCTATTATCAAGGTATTCTTTGCCGACATGAACAACCTGACCAAGGTAGCGGTCGCCGATCATTTGGGGAGATTCTACTTTTTGGTCGGTCCGGGAAGATACTATATTACTGTTGATGAAAAGCAGGCTGACGGAACCTACAAAACAATTTACAAGTCTGCGACGATGGACTTGAAGCACGGAATATTGGATAAGGACATTTTGGTATAATCGTTTAAGGAAACAATGAAAAAAATATTT
>JAKLHJ010000050.1 GCA_022710205.1 Patescibacteria group bacterium
TATTTTCAGATGAGAAAGAAGCTAAGGAAAAATTACCTAGCATTTTCCACTCATGGCCCGCGTTGATAGATAAAGAAACTGGAATGTATATCGTGGAGGATAGATGACTTGCCCAGCTTCCAAAGACGGCAAACATAAATGGAAGCCATGTTCGACAGTTGGAAGCTGGATTTTGGCTTGGAGCTGTATGCGATGTCGAAAAACTGTCATGGGACATGAGAAACCTAAAAACAAAGTAGCGGATTGTAAATCCGTGAGGCCAACCTTACCCGCCGAGAAAGCGTTAAAACTACGCGATAAGGCTTAGGAGCTTGTGACGCGGGTCGGTTGGATTAAAGCGAGGCTAATATGACAATAGATGAAATTCGTAAAGCGTTAGAGAGTATCATTAAAGCGGAACCTACTATAACGCTTACAGTTAAAGCCGACAGCGGCATTACACGAGAGGAATTGATGCAGTTTGCCGTAAGCATTCCCGATTATATCCGCTTCTTATTGGCAGAGATAGAGAGGTTGGAGAAAGAATTAGCCGACTTTAAGACTACATTTTTAGGTGAAGGGATTGAACCTGTAAAATGGGACGTAGATTATTCAATTATTAAGTCATCAAACCCTAATTCAAAAAATACTGCTGAAGAATTATTAAATGACTATAATAGGTTGAAATCCGAAAACGCCAAGCTACAGAAAGTAGCAGATTTAGCCGCCGCATTTTATAAAGCAACTTTAGAATGGAATTCAGCAGTCGAAAAGATAATAGGAAGAGTCCCTCAAACTGGCATTCCCATACAGGAACTTGGTGAAGCCCTCTCAGCCCTAGAGGATAACAAATGAACTTACAAAAGATAAAAGAAAATTGTGATAAATTTCCACACCTAATAACTTTTGGAGATATTCGTTGGCTTATCCAAGAGGTAGAACGCTTAGAGATTGACAATGAACATCTTAAAAAAAGGTTGAAAGATACGCCTTGCAATGAAGATAAAGAGGTGAACTGTCCACACTGTAACAGGCCAATGATGTCGGAGACTGTCTATATAGTTAAGGGCACAGCAAATAACGGAACTCCTTTTTATAGGATATTAAGCAAAAAAATAAACGCGGTTAAATATGCAAATGGTGGATATGAAGTATGGGAAGCTGACTTTACGAATGGCAGCTTCAAGTTGTTTGGAGGTGAGAAATGAAAGAAATTGAAAAAAAACAAAGCTGCCTTAAAGAAGTATTAAAAATGATGAACGATATTTTGGAAATAAACAAGGTGATAATGGGCCAAATTGAATTATTAACGCAGCCTACTGTTTATTGTAATTCAAATAAATTATCTTCCGAAGAAATGAAAAGAATTTTGGAGAGAAAATGAAATCTAAATCACAACAGCGCAGAGAGTTGTTAAAGAATGATACAATCTCAGTTCAACGTGCGTGGTTGGAGAGGTTGGTTAAACACGCAGAGGCGGCTGAAAAAGAAGAAAAGAAAGGGACTTATACAGCGATGCTCATCGGTTACGCTTCATCAGCTAAAACTATATTGGAGTTAAACAAAGGATAAATATGAAAATACTTGGAATAATTATGTTGGCGTTACCGTTTATTGCACTTGGTGTTTTTATTATAAAAACTGAGGGCTGGAAAGGTTTTGCTTTTGTATATGGAGGGACGGCATTAATAATTGCTTGGGTTATAATTGCAGCATATCTAATAGATAAATAAAAGGAGAGTAAATATGTTTGACGTAAAAGATTTAACAGAAGAAGCAGCTAAAGAAAAATTGCAAGAATTAATTGATTGGTTAGATAAATTAGATGAAGAAGATGCATTAGGAACGGAAGGTTGGAAGCATGCAATCGGCTGGGAAAATTAAAAATAACAACCTCGTAGAAAAAAAAAACAAAGGAGAATAAATATGACAATTTTTGAATGGATAACTATTGCTAATCAGATAGGTATTTTAGCGCTGTGTTATATCGTCGGCAGGCATGATGCTTCTATCAAAATTATAATGGAACAACTAAATAAAGGAGAATAAAATGGGTTATACAATTGGATTGATCGGGCTGTGGTTAGGAGTGGGGGCGGTAGTAACACTTACTATTACAGGCGCTCTGTTCGGCACGAGGGATATTTTGAAAAATAAAAGTATAGATGAACGAGCATTTGAGCACAGCCTTAGCTGGTACGACTCCAACCAAAAAGAATTTTTCCGCATTGAAAAAGACGGACGTTTAACTTTCAGCCCAGACGTAAAAGGAACTAAAGAGTTCTTAGACTGGATTGATAAACAAAGGGGGACGAAATGATAACTAAGAAAAAATTGTTAGAAGCGTGGGAGAAAGCAAAAGAAAAAGCATATAGGCATTCTAGATTTATTGATATTGGTGCCCTTATACATGAACTCCCAGACGACGAGCCTAACATTTCCGAACAAAACAATATTTGGAGGTTTGCATGATTAACGAACGCTGCGAATACACTAAAAACATAGACTGGTTTGAAGCCTGTAAAACGGATCTTATAATCTTTTTGATATTGCAAGAGGCAACTGCTTCCGCACCCGCGCCCTAGCAGAGAAAGCGTTAAAGAAAATAAAGGCTGTGTTGAAAGAGTGCGATCATGGCTAAATTTATTTTCTATGATATTGGCGATGAGAAAGTTTTGGGACAATACAAACATAATATGAGTTGGTGGCAGAGATTGCTTATTAGGCTAATGCCTTGGAGATATTCACCAGTGATGACAATTGACGGTGTGTTTTGGATTAAACATTAAAGGAGCAACATGCCTAACGTAGACAAACCAGAAACTATCAACGGAGTCCAATGCGGCCCCACCCATCATCTAGCTTGCGATTGTAGAGAGGCTTACATCAAGCAGCTAGAGAAGGTTAGGGAAGCGGCGGAGATGCTGATGAAGGGTAGCAATATCCATGTCGCTGAATGGCGGGATAGATTAAAGAGGGCATTATTGAAAATTGATGGAACTGTATAGTAACTGTATAGTTTAGTTTACACTATACACATTAAAGGAGAGATATGGCAACAGGAATGCAAAGAGCTACAGGTTGGAAAGAAGAAGGCCGCCAAAAAGATGATTTCTATGCCACGCCAAGATGGGCTATCGAAGCAATATTAGATAGAGAAACTCTTGATGGGCCAGTTTGGGAATGTGCTTCGGGAGATGGTGCGATAAGTAAAGTTTTAGAGGAACGTGGCTGTGAAGTTATAAGCACAGACATAAGAACAGACGGAGTTTATGGTAGGGGGGGGGGGTAGATTTTTTACAGACTACAGAAAAATGTAAAAGCATAATAACAAACCCGCCTTTTAAACTTGCACTACCGTTTATTCTGCACGGACTAGAGATAGCAGAAAAGGTTGTGATGTTTGGCCGCATTCAATTATTGGAAGGTTTGAAACGATATGATGAGCTTTACAAAGATAATCCGCCGAAGAAAGTTTATGTTTTTAGTGGGCGTTGCTCTTGTTTGAAAGACGGCAAAAAAGTTAAAGCGGGCTTGATGTGTTTTGCTTGGTTTGTTTTTGAGCGCGGTTTCAAAGGGCCAACAACATTAGATTGGATACGTCCTATCGACTTGAAACATAAAGGGGAGATATGAAAAAACCAAACTCATGTTCAGCACAGATCTGGAGGAAGTTATCAAAGGAAGAACAAAGATGGTATAAGCAGTTCTACAATATGTTTGAGGTCGAGTTGAATTGTCTATCTAACTTGCATAATGTCACTAAAGCACATAATCTTGCATGTTTAGTGGTATGGTCTAAGAACCCTAGTCTAATCGCTTTTAACAATACGAAGTAGAGAAGTTGACGGCAGAGAACGAACGCTTACGGGGAGAACTTCAAACCAATAAAGGAGAAACAAAATGAGAGAAAAAATCATTGCATTAGCAGTAGTTATCATTGCCGTAGCAATTTCAGCGCAGAGTTACTTTTTCTGGAAGTTTAATAATAACTCTCAAGAAATTGCGCGCTATAATCAAGTTCTTAAACAAGTCGATGCAAACATCGTTGCCTTATTTCAAAAGCTACGTGATCTAAAAATCCCAGCCGTCGATAAACTTCTGCCAAAGCTACCGGAGCAAAAATGATAAATAGCAAAAAAAAAGGCAAAACCGGTGAGTTAGAATTGTCGCATAAGTTTACAGAACTCGGCTTACCAGCGCATAGATCACAGCAATTTAAGGGAGCCGAAGATGCCGCCGATGTGTGCTTCGATGACATGGAATTCAATAAACTACTCCACATCGAATGTAAACGCGACGAACATTTGAACGTTGAAAAGGCTTTACAGCAAGCTGAACGTGATCGCGGCTTAGGTCAGACACCCATTGTATGCCATAGAAAAAACAATGAAGATTGGAAGGTGACTTTGAGACTTGTAGATTATGTGGAAATGTTTAAAATTTACTTGCTAAAAAAGTAAATCTATGCTTTATATATAGACACATAACCCCCCTTATGTGTTAGCCCCACTCGCTCTGGAAACACTAAATTATTTTTTATTAAAAATAAGACCAGAGAACAGAAGTGGGGCTTTCTTTTATTTATGCTTTGGCTTCCAGCCAGCTTTACGCATAGTGCCGTAAATATAAGCTCTTGCTTTTTTAGAAGTGGTAGAATGAAATTTCTTACGCGCTGTTTTCTTTAAAGCTGCTTCCATTTTTTTAGGCATATTAAATACACTCACATTCTTTAATACATTTGATTAGATCCGCCTCAGCTTCCTGCCATAGATTATAATACTCCTCAGCGTCGGCCTGATTATTATAAGGCGGTAAAGCATTAATCGGCGTTGCTGGTATAGTCTTTTTCGCACAGCCCATTAACAGATTTAAGCAAAGCAGCCCTAGCAATGCGATCATTGCGCCTTTTAACATATTTATTTCTCCAAAGACTTAGTTCTAATGATGCCTTCTCTCTACGTCTTATAAAAGCTTTAATAAACCATTCAAACACTTTCACTAATAAATCGATCGCAAATGATTTCGGCTGACTTTTAGGAGTTTCTTCCATAGTTACCTCTTAGGGATAAGTGCAAGGAAGCTCAAAATTTTGCCAACTATTTTATCGTCCATTGTATTTGGAGTAAGTTTTGTAATAACGCTTGCCCCAGAAACAATAAATGATGCCGCAGTCAATACATCAAACCAATGCAGTTGTAGCCATTCCATATTTTCTCCTTTAAATTTGCCAGTTGGTGTAATTCCAACGGGCATGTTGACCACGAATGTCATAATGGACATGCGTATAGTATAGCCCTAATCCGCCATCTTGTATAGTTTTTTGCTTAATAAGAAACTCAATGGCTTTATAAAGCTCTAAAATTGTCATACCTTCAAGGAGTATATCTGCCGCGATCCCTTCAATATGCTTCGACGCAGTAGGTTTTAGGCCCATACGATAGTAAAGTTTCGTGTTCCAATCCTTTGTACGATAGCCAGAAACAATCAGCATCGGTTGACCAGTTAAGGCACGTATCTTTTCTAACTGGTCGCATAAAGGTTT
>JAKLHJ010000051.1 GCA_022710205.1 Patescibacteria group bacterium
GAGATTATTTCCGGCATGTTGAAGCCGGATATCGGCGCAGATCTTGTTATTAGAGAGCTTACCGAAAGGCAAAATAAGGACTATAAATATTTTGAATACAAATGCTATGATAAAATATATATACCCGGCACGATTCCAATGAAACGGAGTAATGAAATTGAAGTAAACAACCACAAAATAAAACTCGGAGACTCTATGTTTAAATTATTCCTGCGCCTTGTGCTAGAATTAAAAAAGAAAAAGGAGGGTTGGGTTCATAGGCATAGCCTGGGTTCAGACAATATCATTATGGATGTCGAAAAATTCCAGATTTACAGCAATCTTAGGACGGCTTTGCAAGGAAGTCTATTAGATAAGGACGGCCAGAAGTTTATAGAGAACAACGGCTCAAAGCAGTACCGGATATCGCTCCACCCAGATTTTATTACCTACGACAGAGAAAAACTCCTCAAGCACCCCGATAGCAGTATTCAGAAGCTCGCTAAAAAACTAACCTAACTATAATCCGGCGCATTAATCTTGATTGCTAATAAGAAAAATTCTTGGTATTATCTAAAGTGTAATAATGTTAAATCATTTGTGTTAGGAGATTCGCATATGCCTAAGAGTTACCTAAAAAATTTCTTATTGTGCTTATTTCTCGTGAAGGCAAGTTTATGATACCGTCAGGCAATACCGTTGTTATAGAAGGTAGAGATGTTTTGCTGGTGCTTGCAAATATGGCAGATCTTTCTATTTTTCAGCAAACCGTAGCATAGCTTAAAAGGGATCAAGAGTAGATGTCGAAATTCTCTGAGGTTTTAAAATCCCGTAATTTTTTCTGCCTCTGGCTGGGGCAGATCATCTCGCAACTTGGGGACAGGCTTTCACAGATGGCCTTGATTGCCTTTGTTTATTCAAGGGCGCCGGGTTCAGCTTATGAAATCGCCAAGATACTGTCATTTACAATAATCCCTGTATTTTTAATCGGTCCGATTGCCGGTGTTTATGTAGATAGATGGGATAGGCGTAAAACCATGTATGCATGCGAATTCCTGCAAATGATTTTAATTTTCACTATACCTTCCTTTCTATTTTATACCAAAAATATGATTCCTATTTATATCATCGTTTTTATATCATTCTGTATCGGCAGGTTTTTTGTGCCGGCAAAACTGGCGATTATCCCTGAGTTAGTTGAGCCCAGGAATTTGCTGATGGCAAATTCCTTAGTGAATATTACCGGTATGATCGCCACTATCGCCGGTTTTGGTATCAGCGGTATCTTGGTAGAGGTGGCTGGCCCCAAAAAAGGTTTTTACATGGATTCTTTAAGTTCTTTAATTTCTGGCACATTTATATTTTTTATTTCCAGCAAAACTGCTGTTTCCTTAAAACATCCGGCGTTTAAAGATGTAATTTTAGTAAGCCGGGATATCGTGCAGAAGATCAGAAAGTCTATTTGGCTTGAGATCAAGGAAGGTATAATTTACTTTTTACGCCATAAAAATATTCGTTTCATCGCCGCAGTGATGTTTCTGGTATTCTCTGCCCTGGGTTCGGTGTATGTGGTTTTGATTATCTTTGTGCAGCAGGTTTTACAATCCGCGACCAAAGACGTAGGGTTATTAATTATGTTTTTGGGTGCCGGGCTTTTTGCGGGCTCTATGCTTTACGGCAAGTTTGGCAGCCGGGTTTCCGAATATAAGGCGATATTTTCCGCCTTAATTTTAAGCGGTATGGTGTTGATTGTATTTGCCGTAACGCTAAAGAATTACCCTAAATTCTATATGGCGGCATTTTTATCTTTTATCTTCGGCATATTTGTTTCGCCGATTCTATCTGCCTGTAATACCATTATACATAATGTCAGCAGCAATGAAATGATGGGCAAAGTTTTCAGTTCCCTTGAGATGGTAATGCATCTCGGGTTTCTTATATTTATGTTTATTAGCAGCATCTTAAGCGCAAAATACGGTCCTTTCATCATGCTTGTGGTTGTGGGAAGCGTAATAATTCTTTTAGGGGCAATCAATCTTATTTATCAGCGCAGGGCTTCTTGGCTGAATTAGTCTAAGTATTTTTCTTATTATTGGTGCTGGCCCTTGGTCGATTGACGCAGATATAATAGCCGCCCATATAATTTTTTTAATTCAACGGACGGCGTAACAAGGAATGGGAGGGGTGTTTAGCATGACTGGTAATTTATATCAGGATTGGCCTGTATATGTATTGCTAGGAGGAGCAGTAGTATGGATTATTTGGTTAATTATCAAAAGTAATTTAGCAGACAAAAAGGATGACTCTTCAACGAAAAAAGACAATAAATAGTTCAATGGCACTTATGACTTTTAATTCTCCAACCGCAGCAAGAAGGAGAGCCTTAAATATTATTATTCTTTTTGGTTTGGTCAGCCTTTTTGGTGATATTGCTTATGAGGGGGCGCGTAGCGTCAACGGTCCTTATCTAAAACTGCTTGCGGTAAACGCTGTTACCCTAGGGGTGATAACCGGGATAGGAGAGTTTCTGGGATATACCTTGCGTTTACTTTCAGGGTATGTTTCGGACAAGACAAAATCGTACTGGCTTCTGACTATTGTTGGATATGGTTTGTTGGTGAGTGTGCCGTTGCTTTCTCTGGCTGGCATATGGCAGATTGCTGCGCTGTTTATAATTTTAGAAAGAATAGGCAAGGCCATCCGCAGCCCCGCAAGGGATACCATACTTTCGCAGGCAAGCTCACAGGTTGGCACCGGATTTGGGTTTGGCCTGCATGAAGCGATGGATCAGATTGGCGCGGTTGCCGGGCCTTTGATTTTTACGGTCTTTTTTATGCTGATAGGCAAAGAGCAGATAGGAATTGTCGCTTATCAGAAAGGGTATGCCTTTCTTTGGATTCCTTTTTTACTGGTCATGTTTTGCCTGTTTGTTTCTTACCGGGAGGTCCCTCATCCAGCTGCTTTGGAGGCCGCGGGGAAAAAAGCAAAAATTCTAGATAGACTCTCCAAAGTTTTTTGGCTGTATACGCTGTTTACTTTTGTTACGACGTTGGGTTTCTGCTCTTTTTTACTGCTTGCTTTTCATTTTAAGTCTTCTAATATTCTCCCTGACGCGCAGATTCCTTTGTATTATTCAATAGCGATGGGCATTGATGCCGTAGCTGCTTTATCGGTCGGTAAACTATACGATGTAATGAAAACCCGCAAGAATAACCACAATGCTGGATTAGATTTATTGGTTATCATTCCAATTATGACGCTTTTGATGTCGCTATTCGTATTCTCCCAACGCCATATCCTTGTTATTATCGGAGTGCTTTGTTGGGGGATAGTAATGGGCGTTCACGAGACAATTATGCGCTCGGCGATTGCAGATATTACCTCTCTAAACAAGCGAGGAACAGGTTACGGCATTTTTAACACCACATATGGTCTGGCAGTTTTTTTGGGGAGTGTCTTATTGGGATTTTTGTATGATCGTTCGATAGCATTCGTTATCACGGCAGTTATTTTTGTGGAGTGCCTGGCCTTAGCGGCTTTCTTTTATCTGAAACAAGAAACCTCAAAGGAGATAACGGCATAGCGCATGCATAGACAAGAATTACCGAAATGCTGGTTTATGCTTTTGGCAATAGGTATTCAATTATCTCCCGGCGTTCTTGGATGGGTTTTAGGTGTGAATATTTAAAAGTTCTCTGCCGGTGAAACAAATCAAAATTGTGTTGACTTTATCTAATTGTCTAATATAATAAACAATTGTCTAATACATTAGACAGGAGAGAAGATGGGGAAAAGAAATAATAAGGTAATAGATATATTCGGCGCGACTAATTCCCTTAAGGTGCTTTCGTATCTTGCCCAGGACCCGAGTAAGGAATTCTTAGCCAGCGAAATTCAGAAGACTACCCTTGCCAGCAGAGCAGGGGTGTATTTCGCTTTAAAAGAGCTTATGCGGCAGGGTCTGGTTTCGCAAGAGAGAAGAGGCAAGGTTATCTTTTACCGCATTGTCTATGATGACGCAGCTATAAAGCAGTTTAAGATATTGAAGAATGTGTTTTCCTTACGCCCTATCGTAGCCAAGCTTAAACCTTTCTCGCGTAAGATTGTGCTTTACGGCAGCTATAGCCGCGGTGAGAATGATCCTGCCAGCGACATAGACCTTTTTATACTCTCAAAGGATCCAGAGGCAACAAAAGACGCCCTTTCTTCCCTTAAAACTAAGCAAAAACTCCAGACTGTAATTAAGACTGCAACTGAAATGGCCAGCTTTAAAGAAAGCGAAAAAGTCTTCATGCAGGAAGTAGAACGTGGCATAGTGCTCTGGGAGGAGAAGGGATGACCATAGAATATGATGATTGCCTAAAGAGAGGCAAGATTAAGCCGTTTTCACGCGGGCCTGCGTTGGCAGCAAAGGAAATAGAAGCAGCAGAAGCAGACTTAAGTCGGGCGCATAAAACCTACAGCGAAACCGACTATAAATGGGCAACTATTCAGACCTATTATTCGATGTTTCACAGCGCAAGGGCCTTGTTATACGCCAAAAGCCTGCGGGAACACAGCCATTATTGCCTTGTCGCTGCCATTAAGACTTTGTACGTTGAGACGAAGGTTATCCCGGTATATATCCTTGAAGGTTTCCAGCAGGCCAAAACTTTAAGGGAAGAGGCTGATTATTATAACCGTTGGTCCCAAGCAGGCTGCGAAAAACTTATAAAGTTGGCCGAAGAGTTCTTAGGAATAGGTAGGAATACAATTTTACCTAGGCAATAATAGCTGGTTTATCATATCCCGGCGTTCTTGAATGGTTTTTAGGCGGGAAATGTTCAAAAGGCGTCTGCCGGTGAAGATTCTTAATGTCTCTTGATTGCCGCATTGCTTCATATTTTCAACAAATTCCGGAGGTAGCTTGTTGACTATTTTCAACAAGTGGGCTAATTTAGACTCTGATATATTTAGTTCTCTACAGGTTTTTGCCCAGGTTATTTTGGTCTGGCCGCTGTTAATGAAGGCCTTAATCTTTAGGGCCTCTACTATGGTGTTTGGGTAGATTCGGGGCTTGCGGACGGGTACCGGCGGCAGAGGATCTACTAAACTAAGCAAAATCCGCTTGCTTCTCCGGATATCCATCTTCACAACCAATTGAACCACTTGGGGTTCTGCGGTGCGGCGGAAGACAACATTGGGCAACCATAAGATCTATTTTAAAAATGGAGAGAAAATGACTAAGATAATTTGTTTAATACTTGCAGCTATTTGTTTTTGTGTCCCTCTTTTTGCGCAAGTTGATTTTAACAGCCTTGTAGAATCCTCAAAAGTATCTAATCTTTCAGGCGACCAGGTTAAAGCGGTCTCTGAATTAAAGGAGGCCATCCTTTTACTTTGGGAAGATATGCCTTTGTCAGTACAAAATTCCCGGTTGATAACT
>JAKLHJ010000052.1 GCA_022710205.1 Patescibacteria group bacterium
TACCACAGATACCACACAAGTCTCAGCATACTTCCAAGGTCTCGTGCAGATAGGCACATCTACAGCTTCAACAACATCCACTCATCTCACAGTATGGGGTGACGGCACGGGCACAGACTATCTCGCTCAATTCACAAACTCCGCTTCAACATCAGTCTTAACTATCTTTGAGAACGGTAACATAGGAGTGGGAACCACATCTGTCTCATCCAAGTTCGCAGTGCAGGTAGACGGAAGCACTTACGGCTATGTCGCCTCAGACGGCTCATGGGCTAACTCATCAGACTTAAACCTCAAAACAAATATCACCGATCTAGACAGCTCTCTAAGCAAGATACTCTCTCTAAGACCCGTCAGATATGACTGGAAGTCCACATCATCC
This sequence comes from Patescibacteria group bacterium, assembly GCA_022710205.1. Lineage (GTDB taxonomy): Bacteria > Patescibacteriota > Minisyncoccia > Phycocordibacterales > UBA12445 > UBA12445. The sequence goes on from JAKLHJ010000052.1 coordinate 383, forward strand.
ACCACCGAAGGTGAAGGCAAGAACATTGGTTTCATTGCTCAAGAGGTAGAAGGTATATACCCAAGCTTAGTATCTACAGACTCTAATACTGGTCTTAAAGCTCTCTCATACTCTCAGCTCACACCTATGCTCACAAAAGCTATCCAAGAACTTGCCGCTTCAACGACAGAGCTCTCCACAAAACTTGATACTCTCATCGGAAACGGCACCATTTCTTCAAACGGCCTCTGGACTGCAGATGCGGGGGGACACATTAAACTTGTCACCGCTTCAGTTGTAGACTTCCAGAACCAGGATCTCATTAACATCAAGAATGTTCTCTCTTCTTCGGGGAGTTGGAGTATAAAAGAAGATGAGGGAACTTTTGTTGGTACGGAACTTTGTTTGGATGAAATATGTATAAGCAAAGATCAGCTTAATGTTATCCTTCAAAACGCCAACATTATATCTTCTCCAACCGCGGGAGGGCAGATAGAGACCACAACTATATCCACCACTTCAGCTGACGAGCAAAGCACAACAACTTCTGAATTTATATCATCAGAACCTGCGCCGGACGCTCAAACACCAATAGTAGAACCAGAACTGGTAACTCCTCCCGAAGAGACAACAGCCGCTGAACCTTCTCCAATAGAGCCAACCCCTACGGAGCCAATAGCTGAATAAATATAACCCCGCCACTTCTGGCGGGGTTTTAATTTGAGGCTTTTTTTGCTATTCTAAATCTATGTTAGTTGATGAAGTTAGAATAATGACAAAAGGCGGAGACGGGGGGCGAGGCGCCCTCATTTTCGGCGAGGATCAATTTTCCAAGAGGCCGGCCGGGGCCGACGGAGGAAACGGCGGGTCTGTGTATATAATAGCCTCGCGCGATGTAGCGGACTTGTCCAGATTCAGGTATGAAAAAAGTTTTGAGGCTGAAAAGGGCGGTGATGCTTTCAGAAGTATGCAAGGCAAAGATGGCGCCGATATTTTCTTGAAAGTGCCGAGGGGAACAATTGTCTACAATATAACAAGCGGAGAGTCCACGGAGCTTTTGGAGGAGGGGATGAAGGTTAGGGCGGCAAGAGGCGGAACGAGAGGTAGAGGAAACGCCGCTTTTTCTACCGCAAGAAAGTCAGAACCTGGGAAAAGAGAACTCGGGCATCCGGGGTATGAAGCAGAAGTCCGTCTGGAGCTTCAGCTTATAGCCGATATCGGTCTCGTGGGTCTCCCGAATGTGGGAAAATCTAGCCTGCTAAATACAATTACAGGCGCCAAAAGCAAAGTTGGGAATTATAATTTTACAACGCTCGAACCATTTTTGGGTGCCTTGCCGGGAGGAAACGTGATGGCTGATATTCCCGGGATTATAGAGGGGGCGTCGGAAGGAAAGGGGCTTGGAGTGAAGTTTCTTAGACATATAAAAAGGACTAAGGTTATTGCACATTGTATTTCTGCGGAATCGGAGAATCCCGCTGAAGATTATAAGGTAATAAGAGGGGAGCTGGAAAAATACAGCGACGAGCTTGCAAAGAAGCCGGAGTTCTTGATTATTACAAAAATAGATGCGCTGAACTCCGCTGAATTAAAGAAAAAAGAAGCATTAATAAAGAAACTGAATAAGAATTATGCTTTAGTCTCTATTATTGATGATAAGACCGTGAAGAATTTGGTTGATGCTTTGAATAAGTTTGTTAAGAAATCAATTAAATCAGTTCACTCTGTTTAGTGATCCAATCGAGTAAAATGACGCAGGTAGTGTGTATTGTTATGTAGCGATAATTATTAGTATATACATAGATAGACGTTACAAATCTTTACTTAACAGGGTAAACAATAAAAATGACCACAGAAAAAAAACCAAATATAAGTTATGATGATTTTTCTAAACTAGATCTTAGGGTCGGAACTATTGTGGCGGCTGACGATTTGGAAAATTCCAATAAGCTAATTAAGTTTATGATTGATGACGGCTCCGAAAAAAGACAAATAATTGCGGGTATAAAAAAGCAGTATAAAGTAGAGGATTTGGTCGGGAAGCAGGTTGTCTTTGTGGCGAATCTTGAGCCACGGGAGATCGCCGGTTTGGTGTCGAACGGGATGATTTTGGCCGCTCATACTTTGGATAATTTACCGGTAGTTTTATTCCCTGAGCGATCAGTTCCCGACGGTAGTGAAATTTGTTAATTTGTAAATATGAAAAAACTGCTTAAATTTTTTGATAAATTAGAAGATCACGTCAGAGAGTATCTAAGCGGCGTACCGGTTATTTATAGTTTGATAGGAGCCACCGCAATCGTTGTATTTTGGGACGGGATATCTAGGGTAATGGATTCAATCGAGATATTTGATGGTTTTTGGGGAGGGATGTTGGCTATTTTTATCAGCGTCGTCGTCTTGCTTTTGACAGGATTACTAGTGTCGTTTTTTGTTGGAGACGTTATCATTCTTTCCGGAATAAAGCATGAAAAAAAATCTACCGATAAGACAAGGGAGGAGCTTTTAGAAGAAGAGAAAGAGCTCAAAGATGCTATCAAGAAAATAAGTCACATTGAACATGACATGGAGGAGATAAAGCAGAAAATAAAATAATTTTACGGCTTTATTTGTTTAGTATTTTGTCGACAACAAATTTTACATCATTTCCGTCAGCCTTGCCCTTTAGCTCTTTCATCATATGGCTCATTAGAAGACCCGCTTTGGCCGGTTCACTTATTTGAAGTTCTTCTTTTTTAGTTAATGCAATTTTTTCTATTTCTTCGCGTGACATGCCGGCGGGGATAAAGGTTTTAAGAACAGTCAATTCCTTCTCTTCGCTCTCGGCAAGGTCATTTCTTCCTCCGCCCTTGAATTGCTCGATTGAGTCCATCCTTCTCTTTGCGGCTCTTTTGATAACCGCCATCGCTTCTTCGTCTGACAACAATTCATCCGGTCGCCTCTTTTTGGTTACAAGTTCGTTTATGAAATCAGCAATAAGTCCCCTTAATACTCCCAGTTTTACGGCGTCTTTTGCTATCATCGCCGGCTTGATGCCGTCCTTTATATCTTGATGTAATGGCATAAAATTAGTTAAAAGTTAAATGTTTATAAAGTCTATAAAGTTAAAGAAGTGTAATCATTTTAAATGACAGCCTCTTTCGGTTACGTTAGAATAGTATCACATGAAGGACCAATCGTTCAACGAATTATATAGAAAGCTAAACCCAAGGCAAAAAGAGGCGGTAGACACTATCGAAGGGCCTGTAATGGTGGTAGCGGGTCCCGGCACCGGAAAGACCCAGATATTAGGTTTGCGTATTGCGAATATTTTGAGAAAAACAGACGCCTCGCCTGACAGCATTTTGGCTCTCACTTTTACCGATTCGGGGGTTCACTCAATGAGAAAGAGGCTCGTGTCTATCATGGGAAGTTCGGCATATAGAGTGAACATTTTTACCTTCCACGGATTTTGTAACAATCTTATAAAAGATCATCCTGAATATTTTGACAGAATAATAAGTTCAAGAAATATTTCTCCACTCGATCAAATAAAAATGATGGAGACAATCGTTGATAAAGCTAAACTTGAGGTTTTGCGGCCGTTTGGAGACAGGTTTTATTATGTTGAATCTGTTTTGAAGTCGATTAGCGATTTGAAAAGGGAAGCTGTTTCCCCGGAAGATTTTTCCAAGTTGCTGGAAAAAGAAGAAGCGCTTTACGAGAGCGCCTCGGATCTTTATCACACAAAAGGCGCGCATAAGGGCAAGATGCGGGGGGTGTATATAGATATATTTAATAATCTCAAAAAGAACAAAGAACTCCTGGTTCTTTATAAGGGCTACGAAAAAGCATTAAGGAAAAGTGCGCTTTACGATTATGACGATATGATAATGGAGGTTGTGGCCGCGCTTAAGAAAAATGATGAATTATTGCTCAAATTACAAGAGAATTTCCAATATATATTGGTAGATGAGCACCAAGACACAAATAACGCGCAGAACAGCGTTTTAGAGCTTCTGGCGGGCTTTTACGAGTCGCCTAACTTATTTATTGTAGGTGATGAAAAACAAGCGATATTTAGGTTTCAAGGGGCGTCTTTGAACAATTTTCTTTATTTTAAGGAACTTTATAAGGAGGCCAAAATTATTAAATTAGAGGAAAATTACAGGTCTACTCAAACGATACTAGATTCGGCTCACAGCTTAATAACGAAGAGCGTCGGTCCGAGCGAGTTGCGAAGTCGGCTTATAGCAAGGGCGGGAGGAAAATCAAATAATATAGTTCTGCATAGTTTTTCTTCTGATGATTCGGAGATACTCGGCGTTGTAAAAAATATAAAAGATAAAATAAATTCCGGAGTGAAGCCGGGGGATATCGCCGTCATTTATAGAGACAACAAGGACGCTTTCCCTTTGGGGCGTGCGCTTGAGAGAACGCAGATACCTTTTGTTATAGAGTCGGATCAAAACATTCTTGAGGACGAAGATATGAAGAAGCTGGTGACCCTCATGGAGGCTGTTAATGATTTTGGCGAAGAAGAAAAATTTTTAAGATGTTTGCATCTTGATTTCTTAAATATAGATGAATTTTTTATTTATAAGATCATAAATTACGCTAGAAAAGAAAAGGTGTCGGTTTTAGATATGCTGTCGAAGGATTCTCTGCCGCGCGAATTCCCGGAACGAGATGTCTCTTCGTTAAAAGATATTTATAATAAAATTTCCGCTTGGAGCAAGGTGTCAAAAAATGAAGGGCTTTTGGATTTTTTTGAGACGCTCGTAAGAGATTCCTGATTTTTAAATTATTTGCTTTGCGGTGTTGACTCGGTCGCAAAAATGGAAAAGCTCTCTGTTGTCTTTGATAACATAAAAAAATTCATTGTCTATATCCTTGCAAGCAATATTCCCGAAATCCTGCCCTTCATAGCTTTTGTGCTTCTTTCTATTCCTCTTCCAATGCCCGTCCAGCTGATCCTGGCAATCGATCTCGGGACTGATATCCT
>JAKLHJ010000053.1:0-2746 GCA_022710205.1 Patescibacteria group bacterium
TATGGTTGTAGACATCGGCGGAGGCACGACAGACTGCGCCGTTATTTCTCTCGGAGGCATTGTCTATGCAAATTCCGTTAAGTGCGCCGGGAATAAAGTAGACCAGGCGATTGCAGACTATATCAAGAAGACTTTTAACTTGGCGATAGGCGACAAGACGGCGGAGGAAATAAAAATAAAAGTAGGTTCGGCTATACCTGTAGACGAGGAGCAGAAAATGATGATTAAAGGACGAGATTTCTTGAGCGGGCTTCCAAGAACAGCAGATATCACGACTAATGAGATCGCAAAGGCTATAGCGAACGAGATGAAGCAGGTCGTGAAAGCGATAAAAGATGTCTTGCAGGAGACTCCACCGGAGCTTTCCGCCGACATCATCGACCAGGGAATAATTATGACAGGCGGCACATCAATGCTCGCAAATCTCCCGGAGCTTATCTATAGAAAGACCGGTGTAAAAGCAATCCTTGCCGACGACGCACTTTATTGTGTTGCAAAGGGGACAGGTATCGCGCTCAACCACCTAGATGCATACAAACAGAGCATAATGTCGAAAAGATAATGTATAATTGGTGTCATTGCGAGCGAAGCGAAGCAATCCAGTTAGAGACAAATTAAAAACCCCGCCAATGGCGGGGTTTGAACGTTCTACCCAAAGATCGTTCGATTTTTGGGAAAGGGGATCTTCTTAATTTTGAGCTTGACCTCTGCGATAGCTTTTGCCTTTTTCTCTTCTGCGGTATTTTCCGGCATTTCTGCAATGGCTTTTTCTTCGGCTTCTTCTTCATCATATTTCTTGAGCTCATATTCGGCCGCATCGAGGAGGATCGTTGAGACGCCCTTAGAGAATTTGGGTCCGAATGCGATATAAGACAAACTTTCTTCGCGAAAGCAGAGCGGGTGAAAACGGGAAAATTTATTTAGAATTGCGACTGAAAAGATCGAAACCATTGTCGACATAATTAGCGACATAAAAACAGATCCCGTGACGCCCAGGCTTGTCCCTCCGCAGAAATAAAAGAGCTGTGTGAAAGCGGGGAAGAGCAGGCTTAACCCGATGAAAATTTTTTTGAGTAGGAGTTCTGCCAGGTCTGATTCCGATACAATAATTGCGCGTGCATCCCTGCTCTTGTCGTTTGGATTGCGAACAATTAAAGCGTGTTCGTGAATCTTGTTTTCGTTGTCGTCGGCATATTCTTCAAGCACCGCCTCAGAACGAGCAATGATGTTTCCAATCGTAACCCCTCTAAATTTACAAAAAGTAATCAAGAGACCAACTAAAGAAGCGGCTACGACGTAGAAAATTGTCATGCGATTCCTCCTTGTTTAAGTAGAACGTTTTTGTTGACAACGAACGATTTCTGGCCTTATACTACATATTTTTATTCATCAGTCAAATTCTTGAGATTAGACCCGCCGGAATTTCCTTACCATCAATAGATTCAGGTAGATGTGGGTATAAATAATGGAACATATAGTATTATGTTTTAATTACGCAATAATAGGAAATTTTTGCGGGTAAATGTTATATTTATGAGATGAATGAGCTTGAGAAAATTCTTGAAGATATAAGAATCGGCGGTCAGCATGCTTTTTTGATAACGGCAGAAACAAAGAATGTTTTGCCTCTGCTACGAGACGGTATCAAGGAGGTTTTTAAGAAGAAAATAGAGAACGATCCCGATTATTACGAATTTGTTACAGAAAAATTGAACGTCGAGGGGGCCAGAAGGATAAGGATGGCAAGCCAGAGAAGAAGTATGGGCGGAGGGAACAGGTTTTTTATTATAGGGGCCGATAGTCTTTTGGAAGAGGCACAGAACGCTCTTTTGAAAACCCTTGAAGAACCGATTGCGGGACACTTTTTCTTTATAATTACCCCCAACGAGCACCTGCTTTTGCCCACGGTAAGGTCTAGGATGCAAAAACTGAATTTTTCTCCGGAGGCCGTTATTGGAGATTCTTTGAGCGAGAAATTTATCGAGTCTTCGGTCCAGGACAGACTTTTGATGATTCCGGAAATAATGAAAGAAGATGCCGAACCCTCAACCCAGAGAATTAACGTGAAGAATTTTATCGTTAATTTGAAGAAGAAAGTTTTTGATGAATATAAGGGGCGTGATTTTTATGACAAGAAAAATTTTGAACAAGTAATGTCCGAAATAACGAAAGCCGAAAAATATTCAGGAGACGTCGCATCGGCACCCAGACTTCTCTTGGAATTTTTGTCTTTTATTTGTCCGAGGAAGCAGGTGGGTGATTTAGAGTAGCGGGTAGTTACATCAGTTCCAGATTTGTGATATATTTTAATTGTTAATTCGTAATTAGTAATTGATAATTTAATTATTTATGGCATACAATTTTTCCGCGTTTAAAGAAAAAACAGCCTCCACAGCCAATTGGCTTGTGCAAGAATTTTCCGGTTTAAGGACAGGAAGAGCTACTCCTGCGCTCTTAGATAATGTGGCGGTTGATTCTTATGGGGTTAAGGTCCCGATAACGCATATCGCGAGCATCAGCACAGAAGATGCTAGAAGTCTGAAAATCGTTCCTTGGGACAAGAGCAGTATTAAGGATATAGAGAGAGCGGTGGCCGCCGCCAACCTCGGTGTTTCTACATCTCCTGACGCGAATGGCGTTCGCGTTATTTTCCCCGAGCTTACTGAGGATAGAAGAAAGGCCCTGGCTAAGATAATTAAAGAAAAGTTGGAAGACGCCAGAGTGACTATTCGAAAAGAGAGAGAAG
>JAKLHJ010000053.1:2756-5329 GCA_022710205.1 Patescibacteria group bacterium
TGGACGGATATTCAGACGAAAGTAAAAGATGGAGTTTTGACCGATGATGATAAATTTACCTTGAAGGATGAATTGCAAAAGCTTGTTGATGCCGCAAACAAAAATCTTGAGGACCTTTCCGAGAAGAAGGAAAAGGAAATAATGTCTTAAAAAAGAAGCAGGAATCAAGAATTACGAATTAGGAAGAAAAATAAAATTTTTTCATCATCTTTCTCTTATTTATAATTCCGCTTTTGTTTTAAAATTTATTTGCTAAGCCGTTCAACTAAAAGTTTATATAAAATATTTCTTATTTCTTTATTCATAATTCCTAATTCTTATCTTAATGAGCTTAATATTATTTTTTATAGTTTTGGCGATTTTAATCCTGTCTCATGAGCTTGGGCATTTTGCCGTTGCAAAATATTTTGGCGTAAGGGTTGATGAGTTCGGCTTCGGTTTTCCTCCGCGCCTTTTTGTAAAGAAAAGAGGGGAAACAGAATATAGTTTAAATTTGATCCCGTTCGGCGGGTTTGTGAAAATATTTGGAGAGGATGAGACAGATGAATACCTTAAGACGCCAGAGAAAGACAGGTCTCGATCTTTATTAAATCAGCCAAAGAAAGTTCAGGCCGCGGTTATTCTGGCCGGTGTTTTTTGTAACTTTTTGTTGGCTTGGTTTTTGATATCGACGACAATAACTCTGGGAGCAAAAGTTTCCGCCACGTCTTTACCCGAAAGATTAAAGGCTAGCGAAGTCGGGCTTGTAGTAATGAACGTCGTGCCGGGTTCCCCCGCAGATAAGGCCGGATTGAAGTCCGGAGACGAGGTTGTTTATGTCGCATCAATTGAGAGAACTCTTCAGGAAGGATCTCTCGCGGTAAAAAATGTTCAGGACTTGATAGCATCGAGCAAAGACAAAGATATCGTGATTGGTTTTTCGCGGGATAGGGCTCCTGCGCAATCCATCATCGTGACGCCGGTATCCGGCATTGTGGAAGATAGGGGCGCAATCGGTGTGTCGCTCGACATGGTGGGCACCCTAAAACTTCCCTTTTACAGATCAATTTATGAAGGGTTTATAATCACAATACGTTTGGTAGCCGAGATGGTTGTTGGCCTCGTTGACTTCGTGTATGGATTTTTTGTCGGCAGTTCTTCGGTAGGGCAAGTTAGCGGTCCTGTGGGCATGGTTGGGATAGTGGGAGAGGCGGGCAGGCGCGGGATTGTGGAATTGTTAAATATGACCGCGCTCATATCAATAAATCTTGCCGTGATAAATCTTGTGCCGTTTCCTGCGCTTGATGGAGGGAGACTCCTTTTTCTCGTTGTTGAATCTTTGCGCGGGAAGCCGATAAACAAAAAAGCGACCGCCACGATGAATGCAATCGGCTTCTTACTCCTTCTTTCCCTTATGTTTGCGGTTACTTACAGCGATATTTCCAAGATTTTCTTTAAATAAAAATAGTTTTACAATCGACTTTTTTGGGTGTAGTATCTTCCTTAGATACGATCTTTAATATCTCAGAAAAAGGAGGTGGCTTGTCATGAACTTATTCCTCTTGGTTGTGAGCTCGTTTCTCGGGTTTGCTTTTACCTACATAGTCGCTTTTATTAATGATGCGAACAGTCCGGTAGAAATGAGCCTCTCTATGGTGATCCTGCTTTTCTTGACCAGCTCCTTATTAATTTTTTATTTGAGTTTATTTTTTATCGTGGGACCAATCGCCTTCGCCGGTTAATAAATTGATATTCCCGCTCCTTCACAGGGGCGGTTTTTTTATGCTAATATTGCGCTTATGAGACAATCTAAATTATTTACAAAGACGAGAAGGGAGGCACCTACTGACGAGACCGCAAAGAACGCACAACTTTTGATAAGAGCAGGTTATCTGCACAAAGAAATGGCCGGAGTTTATTCATATCTTCCGCTCGGCCTTATGGTTATCAAAAAGATCGAGGGTATTATAAGAGAAGAGATGAGCGCTATTGGTGGGACCGAAATGAAAACTTCCGTGCTTCAGAACAAGGAGGTTTGGGAGAAGTCTAATAGATGGGATGATAATGTAGTCGATAACTGGTTCAAAACAAAATTAAAGAATGGCGGAGAGGTTGGATTGTCTTTCACTAACGAAGAGGCTTATTCAAATATTATCAAACAGCATATAAGCTCTTACAAAGATCTTCCTGTTTACCCTTACGACTTCAAAGAAATTTTTAGAAACGAAGCGAGAAGTAAGTCGGGGATTATGAGGGGCAGAGAATTTTACTGGAAGGCTTTGTATTCATTTTCAAAGGATGAAGCGGAGCATAATGATTTTTACGAGAGAGCCAAGTCCGCTTACAAAAACATATTTGAACGAGTGGGCATAGGAGACAAGACATACCTGACATTCGCGTCGGGCGGAACGTTTTCAAAATTCTCTCACGAGTTTCAGACGATAACCGATGCCGGCGAAGACACTATATATATAGATGAAGAAAAGAAGATCGCAGTCAACAAAGAAGTTTATGAAGATGAGGTTATAAAGGGATTGGGATTAGATAAAAATAAACTTGTTGAGAAGAAGACTGTGGAGGTTGGAAATATTTTC
>JAKLHJ010000054.1 GCA_022710205.1 Patescibacteria group bacterium
GGTCCACTTTTGGTCTTATACGACTTTAATAACCTTATATAAACTGACTTAATACAGGTCAGTTTTTTATTTTGACCTAACAAACAGACAGCACGAGGACGGGAATTTTCCACCGCCTCGGAATAAAAACAATCTAACGGAAACGGCAAGGTATATAGATAAACGCGGGCGGTAGACCGCCCCCCTAATCTGTATATCTTGTCTACTGAAGATAAGGATGAGGGCGGAACATAAAGAAAAAGGAGGACGAACGGTGGATTTTCTTAATTTTACAGCCAAACACTGTCCCAGCCTTGCCCCTGAAAGTTCATCCCCAAATCTTCCGTTTGTCTGCACATACCGAGACCCGTGGCCCAACTATCATTAGGGAAGGCGGAGATGTGTGTGAAATAAAAACGAAATATGGCAACGATCGATCGACAATTTAATCACACAAAATTAGAAATTGGTGAAAAACAAAATGGATTTTTAGCTGATAAAAAAGTATTATTGAGTTGTAACTCTTCAACAAATCAGCATCGCCTTTTACAAAAAGAAACCCTAGAGGCCCTTGAAGAGCTCGGTGGGATACTAAAAAATATCCGAAAAAGAATGATTTCAGAAGGATACGAAATAATAGATGGCACACTTCACAAAGTAGGTTCAATAAATTTATATGGAAAAAGTTAGGGTTAAAACGGAAAAAGACTTAATAAATGAAATACTTTGCGGTAAATACCGTGATTGTTATTTGATATACAACAGAAAAAGCACGGACGAAGCGGACAATCAGAAAAACTCCATTTCATATCAAAAAACAGAGAATGCTAAATACGCTCATCGAGAAAAACTTCCGATAGCACAAATCACCCTCAAGGGTTTCTCTGCTGATGGTATTATTTCCGAAAAGCACTCAGGATTTACCGAAAACGACGACATAATTATTACAGATGATGGTTTGGCTCAATATCATATCGATAGACCAAAGTTCCAGAAGATGCTCCAGTTCGTCAGCCAAAGATATTTCAAAGGAGTTGTATGTCTTTGCTGGGACCGTATCAGTAGAAATAAGGGCGACGACACCTTGGTTCGAAAGTTAATGCGCAATGGTGTAGATTTTCGCTTTGTATATGCAAAATACGAGAAGTCTAGTTCTGGCGCTCTGCATATGGATATTGATGGGATGTTTGCAGAGCATCACTCGCGAGTTACGAGCGAGAAAGTTACACTCACAATCAAAAACTCAAGAGAGAGAGGTATCTGCACATATCGTGCGCCAATCGGTTATCTTAATATGGGAAAGATGGAAGACAAACCCATTGACCAATTCCGTGCGCCAATCATCAAACAAATGTATGAGTATTATGCTACGGGAGACTGGAGCTTGTCTGATATTGCTCGATTTGCAAATGAACAAGGTTTTACGACTATGCCAATGAGGCGCAGAAGGACAAAAGAAGAGATGCTTGCTGAAGAAGATGAGGTTAAGGAAATCGAAAAGACCTCGCGTCCAGTGAATGAGAACCACATTAGCAGAATACTCACTAATCGTTTTTATACTGGGAGAACACTCAATTCTGAAGGCAAATATATACAAAGTATCAGCCACAAAGCCATTGTAAGCGATGATCTTTTCGATAATGTTCAGTCTATACTCAAAAAAAAGAAAGTAAGTGTTCACTATACAGAGAAATTGGACCAGCCGTTGCGCGGGGTGTGTCGTTGTGCGCTTTGTGTTCGTGTATATACGCCATACACGAAGAAAGGTATACAATATTACAACTCACGGTGCGTAAAAGGTTGCCCAAATACACTGAAGAATTTTAACTTTAGTTTTATTGACAAGAAAATTAGTGGTCTTATTGCGGGTCTTCACTTTACCGATGAAGAAATTGAGCAGATGGATGCTCGTGTGGGCACGGAGATTGCCTTATGTGAAGAAAATCGACACAAAACGCTCGATCAATTAGAGCGAAAAAAGAAAAAGATACGTGAAGATCTTGCATACCTACGTTCAAACAAAATACCTTTATTGAAGGCTGGAGTATACACACCAGAAAGTTACGTTACTGAAGAAACAAAACTTGATAGTGAACTCTCTTTACTACAGACCGAAGAGCAAACCTCTGATATTGCAATGCACGAGACAATGAAAGATGTTCAAAAACTTTCAGAACTCATTAAAAATGTTGCTGTATATTATCAATTCGCTAAACCACACGAAAAAGAGCAGATTGTTCGTGTAATCTTTTCAGAACTTTCTATTACTCAAGATATATTGCAATTCAAGGTCAAAAAAGGATTTGAAGCCTTTGAAAACCGTTTCCTTGCTATTTGTGACCCTACAGAGAATCGAACTCTGATTACCGCCTTGAAAAGGCGATGTCCTAACCGTTAGACGATAGGGCCTTAACTTATTTCAATATACTATAAAATTTTTGTAAAAAAATCAAAGGCCTGCTAATATATGCCGCATGGAGGCGTGGGTGAGTGGCTGAAACCGCTGCATTCGAAACGCAGTAGGCCTTAATCGGCCTCGGAGGTTCAAATCCTCCCGCCTCCGTATAAAAATTCCGCGCTAAGGGCGGGATTCTGATATAATTAAGTTACACAATTATGTCAGATAAATATTATAAAATTTCTCATTATGTGACTCTCGCGACCTGGGTTGTCTTGTCGTCTGTTATATTAACGATATTTTTTCAGAATTTCTTCGTGGTAAACCTCGCTCCGATTTCTTTGCAAAATACATTTGCCATTTTATTTGTTATCGCCGTTGCTCTATTTTCTGCCACGAAATTAATTATATTTTTATGGAACAAGGTATCCGATTCTCGAAAAAGCGTGGTTTGGATAAATATATTTTTTAGTTTATTCGAGGCGATATCTTTTCCGCTTATTCTTTTTGTCGGTTTGCACATTTTTGCAATCATTTCAGGCGTAAGGGTCTCTTAAATTTAATATCCTGCCTATATCTTCGGGGGAGATAGCGTTTGGCGCGCGTTTCTTTACTATTCTCATTTTTTGTGTTAATATAGAAAAAACAATGATATATAAGACTTTTCTCGAAAAATTAAGGGCCGTCTGTCTGGAAAAGGGGCTTAAGCTTCAGCTTATCGGTTTTGCCGGAAACGACAAAGATTTTCCGATTTATAAGATTGTTGTTCCCGGTACGGCAAAAAATAAGAAGACCATTTTCTTCTCGGCGGGAATACACGGAAATGAGCCTGCCGGGCCATGGGCTGTTATAGAATTCTTAAAAAAGTTTTCACCCAAAAAATATCGTGGCCCGAGAATGGTCATTGTCCCGGTCATGAATCCTTTTGGTTTTGAGAATAACAAAAGACGTAATGCTGTCGGAATAGACATAAATAGACATTTTCGCGACTCTCGCTTGAGGGGTGATAATAAGCTTATATACGATAATATAAAAGATGAAAACGTGTTTTTCTTCCATTCAATGCACGAAGATCCTGATGTAAAGAAATTTTACGCTTACGGCTACGAGGAAAAGCCCGAAAAAATATATCGGGATGTAGTTAAGGTCGGCGGCGGTTTCTTCAAAATAAATAAAAGCAAAAAAATATACGGAGATGTCTCCGAGAACGGCCTCGTTTTAAACGACAAGGGCGGCTCGTTAGAAAATAGACTTGTTCACGATAGAATTCCTTTTATTTTGTGCACCGAAACCCCGGGCAAGGAGCCTTTTGAAAAAAGGACCAGGGCGAATGCAAAAATAATGAAGAAGGTTCTCGAATTTTGTATCCGGAACTCTGATTAATAAAAAATCCCGCTTATGGCGGGATTTTTTTAAATTATTTCTTAGACCTCCTTAGGAATGCCGGCACAGATGACCACTTATCGTCTTCTGACTCGACTTCTTCCACCTCCTCTTTTTCTTCTTCCTTGAAGACTATTTTCTCTTCTTTTTTAGGAGAGTGTTTTGTCTCTTCCTCATATTTAATCGGCTCAGGTTTTTCGGTTTCTTTTTCTGTTATAGGGGTTGATTTGTATTCGGATATTCTTTCTTTTGAAGGTGCGCCTCTTCTTTCGTCGGGGAAGCCTGTGGCGATGACAGTAACTTTAATCTCATCCTTTTTGAGCTTGCTGTCGCGGATTGCTCCGAAGATAACCTTTGCGTCGTGGTCAATCGACTCGGTCACTATTTTGGCCGCCTCCTGAATTTCAAACATTGTCATATCTTCTCCTCCTGCGATGGCAAAGAGGACACCTCTTGCCCCGGAAATTGAGATGTCGAGAAGCGGGGAGTTTATAGCGGCCTTGGCGGCTGTTTCGGCTCTATTTTCTCCTGTGCCTGTGCCGATACCCATAAGGGCTGAGCCGGCGTTCTGCATTATTGATTTTACATCCGCAAAGTCTACGTTGATTATACCTGTGGTGGTTATAAGGTCGGAGATTCCTTCTACGGCTTGCCTCAAGATCTCATCGCACATAGCAAATGCGGAAGTGCAGGTGGTGGTTTTGTCTATGACGCTAAGGATTCTGTCGTTTGGTATTACGATAAGGGCGTCAACTTCATTTCTGAGTCTTTCCAGTCCCTCATTTGCGAGTCTCATCCTCTGGGTTCCCTCAAAGAAGAACGGCTTTGTGACTACAGCCACTGTTAATGCTCCCTGATCTTTAGCTGTCTTGGCGATTACCGGTGCGGCTCCTGTGCCCGTGCCTCCGCCCATTCCTCCCGCGATGAAAACCATATCAGCTCCTTTTGTCGTGGCCTGGACTTCTTCAAGGGTTTCTTCCGCGGCTCTCTTTCCTATCTCGGGATTCATTCCGGTTCCTCTTCCGTGGGTAAGATTTTTGCCTATGTGAACTTTCTTTGGAGCAAGCGATTTTTGCAGATCTTGCCCATCCGTATTCATTGTCACGAATTCAACCCCGTCTATCTTTGAGTTGATCATATGGTTGATCGCGTTTCCTCCGGATCCTCCGACTCCGATGACTTTAATTCTTGCAAACGACTCGATCTCGGGATTTATTTTAGGCATTAAATTAGTCTAAGTTATTAATTTATTTTATAGGATAATGCCCCAAACACCTTTATAAAAAATAATCTAAATCGGTGTAATAAAATTCAGCCCGCGGCTGAAGCTTTGTCATCAAGCGAGAGCTTGAAGGTGACGGGGCAAGTTTTATACTAGCAGAACGCAAAATTAAGGCAAGAATTCTCTAAACCACGAGGCTAGCCCCTTTTTTATTTTT
>JAKLHJ010000055.1 GCA_022710205.1 Patescibacteria group bacterium
TTGCAAAAAATTGCTATAATTTACGTATGAACCTCAAGCGTCTTGAATTGCTTGGCTTTAAGTCTTTTGCGAAAAAGACGGTTTTGGATTTTGAATCTGATGTTACGGCCATTGTCGGGCCAAACGGTTCCGGAAAATCAAACGTAGCCGAGGCTTTCCGCTGGGCGCTCGGAGAACAGTCGCTCAAGTCGCTCCGAGGAAAGAGAGGAGAAGATCTTATTTTCAACGGCTCTGCCGGTCATCCAAAATTGAATCATGCGAGCGTTGAGGTTGTGTTTAATAATAAAGAAAGAGTTTTTGCTATCGACTTCGACGAGGTTGCTGTCTCCAGACATATATATAGAGACGGAACCAACGAATATTTCATAAACGGCACCAAGGTTCGCTTGAAAGATGTTATTGAATTGCTCTCGGCGGTGTCGCTTGGTGTTTCGAGCCATCACATAATTAGTCAGGGCGAGGCGGACAGGATACTTAACGCGAATATGTTTGAGCGCAGGGAGATGATAGAAGACGCTCTCGGTCTTAAAGTTTTTCAATACAAAAAAGAAGAATCAGAAAAGAAATTAGAAAAAACGCGTGAAAATATTAAGGAGGTTGAATCGCTAAGGAGGGAGATTGCTCCGCATCTCCGATTTTTGCGTAAGCAGATAGAACAGGTGAAGAAGGCCGAGGAAATGCGCGCGGAACTTATCTCTATATATAAAGAATATTTTAAACGCGAAGAAGAATACCTGAATAATTTCCGCGTGGTATTGGCAAAAGAAAAAGGGGATCCTGATGCGAAGCTGAAGGCCGTTGATTCCGAGATCGTAAGACTTTCGGCTGTTTTGGGTTCAGCGAATACTGCCGATCCGGCCAAGGTGACCAGACTTCGTGAACTAGATGCGAATATTTATGAATTAAGAAGCA
The DNA here is from genome assembly GCA_022710205.1 of Patescibacteria group bacterium. GTDB lineage: Bacteria > Patescibacteriota > Minisyncoccia > Phycocordibacterales > UBA12445 > UBA12445. Next base: position 913 of record JAKLHJ010000055.1, read on the forward strand.
AGAAAAATAATCTTGAGCGTGAAATAGGAAAACTCGATGCCCTCATTGAGATAAAATCAGTTTCTGAAGAGAAGGGGCCTGAAAATAGAAATATTCGTATAAACGAAAAAGGCGAGAGAATCTGTATTTACTGCGCGCAGGTTGTCCCACGCGTAGTGGATGAGGTGCGCGAGGACGAAATAAAGCAGGCCAGAGAGAAGGAGGTATCAGAGATACGCGCAAAAAGAGACGAAGTAGAAAAAATGATCCACTCGCTTCACGAGAGCGAGAGCCGCGTGCTTGCAGAGCAGGATCTCATAAGGGCTGAAATAGAATCCAAAAAAGATGAATTCCGTGATTCCGAGAGGGCGCTTTATGAGCTCCGCGCAGAGAGGAGTAACTTGCTCTCGATCCTTAATTCCGTTCGCGCCAAAGAAGAAAAGTTCAATATGGAGGAGGGCGCTTTCAAAATGGAGCAGACGGAGGCTGTGGTGCTTGCCGGTCGCGAGGCCGCCAACTTCCGCGATTTTGTGATTCCGGCAGAGACTGCCGGTGAGCCTCGCGTAGTTCAAGAAGAGAGGCGCCGCAAGATAGAGAGGATAAAGATTAGGCTCGAAGATATGGGTAATTCGGGCGAGGATGTTCTCAAGGAATACAACGAGGCTGAGGAGCGCGACAGATTCCTGGAGAAAGAGATCGGCGACCTTACAAGAAGCGCAGAAGACCTCGAGGCGCTCATGGCGGAGCTTTCGGAGAAGGTAAATACAGAGTTCAAGAAGGGGGTAGAGAGAATAAACAAACAGTTCAACGAATTCTTCATGCTTATGTTTGGAGGAGGGTCCGCCGAGCTCACGCTTGTCGTTCCCCAGAAGAAAAAGTCGGTAGAAGAGACCGCTCTCGGAGTGGCAATGCCCAATGAGGAGGCGGAAGAGGAGGGGGTAGATATAAACGTCAGTTTGCCGAGAAAAAAGATCAAGGGGCTCCAGATGCTTTCCGGGGGGGAGAGGGCCCTTACTTCTATTGCGCTTCTCTTTGCTGTGTCTCAGGTCAATCCGCCCCCATTCCTTATCCTCGATGAAACTGACGCCGCTCTTGATGAATCTAATTCCAAGAAATACGGAGATATGCTCGAGAATCTTTCAAAGATATCTCAGCTTATTGTCGTCACACACAACAGAGAGACAATGTCACGAGCCGGAATTTTGTATGGTGTGACAATGGGTGCCGACGGTGTATCGAGATTACTCTCAATCAAATTCGACGAAGCGGTCAAAATTGCGAAATAATTAAGTTTGATTTACCCGCAAAAATTTTCGCAGAAAATTTCGGCGGGTAAAGCGGTAAAAATCGCTAAGTAGTTTTATTTTAACTATTTTCTACATACCACTTTCTGCTTTCTATTTGGGCTCAGCCCTGTACTGAAAATCGCCTAGCGATTTCTAGTACAGGGTTTACATTACTACCTAAATGTAGTAGTTTTCTTTTAAGAACCTTGAAAAGTTAATAAAAACAATATGAAAGGAGCTCTGAATGGCCGAAAGCAATCTTCGAGACGAACTGGATCGGGTGTTTAGGGATATGGAAACTGCCAAGAGAATTATCGCCAATTGCGAATGGCGCAGGCGAGACATTTTCGAAAAGTTGCAGAAAGAATGTGCCCACAAGGGTATAATTTTTTATTGCCCCACCAGGTCTTCTTCTTATGTCCCGCTTCTTATGTGCGCCGATTGTGGTTTTGGTGGCGGAGAAGCGGACTCTGTCGAGTGGGTAAAGGAGCTCCTTAGTCCCGTGGGAGCAACGCTTGTAACAGAGCAAGGTATGCTTGAAGCGTGTAACGCCATTTTTGGCGAAGACTATATTGACCCGACCATCATTCATTACGTGGAAGGCATTGAAGACACCGGTATATGGTAAGAAGGAGGAAACGATAATGAAAGAAGATCATCTTAATAAAATGAAGAAAGAAATTCTGACCTTGAATAAAGAGATCAGTGATCGGATAAGGGCGCGGGATATCTTCCGAGCTCAAATTCGCAATTCCTGTAAGCACAACACGAACTACTTCTATTGGGTCATGGATCCTCCGAATTTTGAGGGCAAGTCGCACCTCGGCTTTATTTGCTGCATTTGCGGCAAGCAGAGCCTTGTGCTCGCTAAGCCCGGAGACTTCCCGTGCAAGAATCAGGTTCCTTATAATGACTTTTGTGCGATCATCCGTGACCTCACATTATAAGGAGGGTTAAATTATGACTGAAAACGAACGCGAGAAACTTCGCCAGGAATTGCTCGAGAGGGGAAGACAGACGCGTGATAAGATCGTCGAATGGGAAAAACAACATCCCGACGAAACTTATTGCGGTTGTTGTCATGAAGGAAGGCTTATCTCCTGTAATCGGATCAAAGAAATTATGCCCGGGCTTACTTCTCTTAGTCTTAATACCCTATGTATGTCCTGTGGGCGCTCTGCGTTAGGACTGGCGGCTCACTATACTTCCGAATGGAGTCAAACGGGACACAGCAACAACAGCACAAGAGTTGACTGCGTTTTGTTTGACGAGTGCATGTTCTTGCTCCAGACCGGACACGAAATGCCCGTCGGAGATCGTAATGCGGCGGAGCTGGTTCGCCTCGAGTGTGAGCTTGAGGCTGTGAATAACCAGATTACCCATTCCGAGAAGATGCGGAGCGAACTGCTCGCTTCTATCGAGAGAATCAAGCAGGAGAATCCCGCGGAGGAAAAATCATGATCGAAGAAAGTGGAGCCTGAGATGAAGAAAAGAAAGGCCCAGATCCAAGACCCACCTGTCCTCAGTCCTTTTGTGGAACAAGAAAACGAGAGGATCGTCCGCGTTGTAAATAAGAGTTTCTTTTTTCTAACGATCGTATCACAAAAATCGGGTGTGACTCAAGACGCCTTGATGGCGGTATTACTCCATCTCGGTATCAAAAGAATGAACACCGACAAGGAGTATGAAAAGAAGATTGTCGAACTCGCCGGAAAGAGGAAGGATGGCAAGCGTCCTGGTCCGGATGATACCGTGAGAAAACTTAGATAGAAAATTAAGGAGCGAGAGAAGAAGGGGAAGTGATTCCCAACCGGCCCGGGTAAATGATACCCGGGCCTTTTTTAATATTTTTTATCAAGGTCGGACCTTGATAATATGGCTTAAAATATATATAAAAACCGGCACCCTGCCCTGTAGTAAGCTTTGCTTTACTACAGAGGCCCCGCCAAGGCGGGGGTAAACTTGACAAAAATAATGAAAGGTGCTATACTTGTAAGAGAAGATAAGTTAATAAGTTCTTTGCATTCAAATAGGCCGCAAGGCCCCGATTGACCAGGGAGGTCAAAATGGACATCGTCGTCAGCGTCAACCAGGTCCTCAACACGATGGACAAGGTCATCCTCGCCAACTGCGAGGTGCCGAAGAAGGTCGCCCGCCGCAAGAAGGTGCACAAGTACGAGAAGGCCAGCTACTGTTCCGACGTCGAGTCCAAGAAGCGCCACATCGAGAACTCCAACCGCAAGGCCGTCCTCGACCAGATCTCCGACGCCCTCGACAACCGCACGCCCAACCCGTTCTACACCATGAGCGAGCAGGTCCCGATCGTCACCGTCACGCCCGCCCAGATCGTCCTCGCCATCGAGCCCATCGATTACCTCGGGAACGTGGACGGCGACATCATCACGCACAACGGGATGTTCGTCTCCGCCTCCTTCGGGGAGGAGGTCTCGCAGAGCGAGATCGTCGCGAACGCCCCGATCGAGGTCACGATCGGCGAGGACGGCCAGATCGCCAGCGCCAGCTTCGGCATCGAGCCGAAGGAGACCCCGGCCACCCAGCAGATCGGCCAGGTCCTCATCCCGGCCGGCGACCCGAACGACTTCCGGCAGAAGCAGCTCCAGGACATGAAGCCGCTCTACTGCTAGAAGGTCTCGCGGTCCCTATAGGACGTAGCAAGCCCCTCGCGGCTAGCTGCGGTACGGCAAAAGGGTTTGCGTTACACAGCGCGCCCGGCCCCATGCGAAAGCATGGGGTTTTCTTTACCCTGTTGAGTAAAAATTTCTCTCTGCAAAGAGAAATTTTAAATTTTATAAATAAAATTTTACTTAACAGGGTGAACTTGACACTTTTGTCTTTATATGTATAATTGCCAAAAGCTAGTTCATTTCACATAAACGGT
>JAKLHJ010000056.1 GCA_022710205.1 Patescibacteria group bacterium
CATCTGAACCAAGTATTGTGTCGGAAAGATCGGCAACATGTCTTGAACCCATATTCGTAATAGCCTCTTCCTTTTTCTCTTTATCCCATTCTGACCAGTTCCTTGAAACGACGTCTACCTCTACAGCTCTAATACCTCTGACGTTGGCCTTATTTTCATATATAGCATTCTGAATAGCCTGCATATCTTCCGGTTTAGTATCGGCATGATTTTCTACTGCCTTTATCTGAGCCTCATTTATCCATGACGCTATTCTGCCGTTCTGGGCCTTCAAATTCTTTAAGCCGATATCCATAATCTTGTCTCCTCTGAAGTTTTCAAGAAGTTCTTGGATTTCCTTACCAATTTCCCTCTCCTTGTCATCCTCCTCCTTTCCTTCCTTGGTTGCGGTTTCGGCGATTTGTTCCTCTGTCATCTTAGATATTTCAATGAGTCTATCTTTCTTGGCGGCAAGTTCTTGTTCTGCCAGGTATTCTTTTTCGGCCTTTTTCTGTGCCTTCCAATCTGCGTCGCTTGGCATAATTTCTATGCCAGTTCCCATTTTAACGGCCTTTGTCACGGAAGAAAGAGGTGAGGTTATTGATTCTTTTACTGCCTTATATCCCATGCCAGTTTTTGTGGTAATTGCTTTTCCGAGATCTGCTTTGTTCATAAACGTCGTTATTGGTTTGAGCGCGCCGGTTACTCTGCCCTCAGCTCCCTTTGCCAGATCGTTCACCCCGGTCTTTTTTAACGTCCACGCTGTTGCGGCCCCCGCTGTTCCTAATGAGGCTCCCATTACCCATTTAGCGCCTGATTGTGCCACAGACATTCCCTGCGCACCCATTTTCTGGGCCACCATCACACAACCGAAGAGTAAGCTTATGGTGATTACAAAAAACATTCCTAATGGTAATATTCCGCCCTTGTCTCCACCTTGTATTTTGTCCAGCGGAGCACAGAGTATGAATTGTATAGCGAAGTAAAGACAGAAAGTATATACGGGGGCGAATACCGCGTTGTTTATGAGAGAATCCCACCAGCTGCTGCTCAATTTACCGCCCATCTTCGGGATGGCCATTCCTATCCATGGAAGAGGAGAAAATATCGCCGAGAATATGAGCGCGACCGACCGGAATACGAACAAGAATGCGGCCAAGAAGAATACATATGAGGCCGACAAAAGCACCAAAATGCTTCCTAGGAAGTTGACGATTATCGCTCCGAGAGATGGACTGTTTTCTAGAGAGCCGGTGTCTTCTTTAAGAGCATCAGGAACCGCTAATCTTTCAAAAATAAGGTTAGCAATACCCTGCCTTTCGCCTGTTTTGCTGTCTGCCGGCCCTTGCGCCTTTTCATAAAAATACAATGCGAAAACGTTCGTTGTGTCTATTATGATCCTCGTTACGGCCAAGCTGAAGTTGATCATTACCGCCGCCATAATTATCGCGCCAATTTGTTTTTTCCAATTGACCCCTTCTAGCTGAAGGACGGTGCCCACGGCGATATACATCATCACTAGGAGGAATATCATATTTATTACGTCTCGTAATATTTTCCATGCCGCCACGACGGAAGAATCAGAACCCATATATATATGAAGATCGTTTATGGAAAGATTGATGCTCGCATCAAACGCCCATACCGCAAGGCTTAAAAGTAGAGAAAAAAGATAAAGGACCATTCCAAGGATCTCTGCTATGAGCCAGGTGAGACAATCTATATTAAAGTATGTCCAGTGAGTATCACATGCTGTCTTGGCACCCGCGGCCGGTTCCTCTGATGACTGTGAACTATCCCCTCCCGTTTGTTGTGTATTTGTGGTAACAGAAGTATCCGCGTTTGTTTGTGCGTAAGAAATATTTATATTGGCAAAAACAACTACCAATAAGGCGTAGGCTATTATTAATTTTCTCCAAAAATTCATTTTTTATTTAAAAAACTCTATTGTTATTTTCTTTGTTGTCTCTTTGTCTGTGATATTTTTGCAGGCTATTTCGTAGTCGGCGGTAGCGGGGACGTTTGAAACCGATTTTGTAAGAATAAGAGCATTTCCGTCGGCAGACTTTTCTTTTGCTATCCCTTTGTATATCTTGCCGGCATCTGTCGCTTGGTCAGTATTATTCATTACAGATATTATTTGAGAGACCAATTCTGATTTTGTCATTCCATCGGTGAATAATATGGAGATTGTCGGGTCATTTGCCAGGTCGTTGTTGATTTTTATATTAAATACATCGTTCTCAAGTAGCTCTGCCGTGATGTTCGGCTCATATCTGACGGTTTGTTTGAAACCTGTCCCCTCTTTAACGATAGAGAGTGTGTATGCCTGAGGAATGTTTATTAAACGATCGTTCCCTGTAACTGTCGCCGAGAAAGAAAACGCGGCCGGATGGTATATCGGCACATTTCCGTCTAGCGATCTGTCCGCATCTTGTTTTACTAATATGTCGCGTGTAGTTGTAGCTTTATCTGAATACCATATCCAGTTGTTCGCCGCTCTACATGAAAGCGCGAGGTCGGCAGACCACGATATCCTCGTCACACTTACACCATTAACCGGTGATGCCTTTTCCGCGCTGAAACTTATTGTAGGAAGAGGAATGCTTACAGAAGATGTTTCTCCCTGATTTTCCTCACTACTTCCTTCTCCAATTTGATTTAATAAATCCTCCAGGTTGAAATTCTGATTATTCGTAGGATTTGTGGTGTTTGCTTCGGAGGTGCCTCCGCTTGTATTAGAAGATGTTGTATTTCCTCCGGTCCCCCCTCCTCCTGCAGCTCCACCCGCTGTGGCTATTACTTGCACATCTTGCTGTGCCGCCGGAATATTTGCCTTGTCGGAATCTTCTTTTACGCCGGAAGTTTGTTTGTAGTTGTCGGTAAAGTATGCGCTAGCAAGATCTCCATATGTTTTGGCGGGAATGGTAACTTGCCAATCGAGACAGCTCGTCTTGCCGTCTTCTGTGGTGATCTCTTTAATACACTGTTTAACTCCAATGATACCCTGTCCTGCTATATATTCAGTTCGTGCCCTTTCCACAGCTTCTTCTTCAGCTCGTTGCTTCTCGGCCATCTGTATAAAATACTGTCCAATAAGAGTATTTTTTGGATATAAAGCTTCGGATAATTTGCTGAAATAATCGTCTTTTTTTATCGCCTCTGTGTCTTCAAAGAATTTATCTGTATCAAACGTCGGAGCAACCCTGGCGGCATAAGCGGCATTATCGTCTTTTTCTATTTCGTTTTGTTTTTTAAGCTCTTCGCTGAGAACGTCCTGATATTTTTTGCTAATGCTCGTGTTTTTGAGATTGTTTATTTGATTGTTTCTTACAGCTTCCTTCTCCTCCCCTTCGAGTTCTTTCGGTGTTGTAGCTGATGATTTCTTTGTGCTCAGGTCGTTCGCAGGCTTTCTGCCTTCCGCAAATTGTTTTTCAAATTCTTTTTTTGCTTCAGCAACGGCTTTTTGGGCGTCTTCGGTCGCTTTTTTATCGAGTTCAAATTCTTTTTTATATAATTGCTCAACGAGTTTACAGGTCTCTTCGTTTATCGCTTTTATTTTCGCGGTGTAATTAACAAGCTGGCCAGTATAGTCTAAGAGTGGTCCTTCTTGTTCTATCGTCGGAACTCCATTGCCGTTGCCTCCGGCCTTGTTGTTCGCGGAGTTTGGTTTGCAGACTGTTTGCTGTCCGCTATCCATACCGGCGGCGTTTGCATTAGAAAAATTAGAAGAGATGCTATTGATATCTCCGAGCGAAGCGGCGCCTGCTAGAGCGGAGTCTGTTTCATTCCATGCGCTTTCCAGTCCGTTCCAATATTCTTCGTATGACGCGTATCTCGCCGCCTCATCTGCCGTTAGGCCGTTCGCATCAAGTCCGCTTGAAACATATGAGCCGAGGGCGGTTCTCGACGCTCCCGTTTGCAGAGCGCTTTGCATATTTCCCGCTACGGACGTCACATTGTTAAGTTTTGTGCTCAGATTGCTTACGACGCTATTTACATTACTGAGATTCGCGAGGTCTTTGTTTATCGTGCCCAAAGATGAGCTAAGCCCCGGGATTTTTGAAGAAAGGCTTTGGATTTGGTTGGTTATTGATCCTATGTTTGTTATACCTTGTAGTCCTTGAAGATTGCTCGCTTGAGACAAAATCTGGGGTATGATTGTAGAGAAATTACCTTTGTTTACGCTGTTTGCCAGGTTTATTATGCTAGATGCGCTTTCTAGTTTTTGTCCCAACCCGTCGATATTGCCCAGGGCGCTGACGAGATTTTGTTCTAGGAGGGACTGGATTTGTGCGGCCGCGGCATCCTGCGTCGGTAAATTAAATTTTATTTGAGTTCTGATCGTCTCTAAGAATTGTTTCGCCTGGTCTATTCCGGCGGAATTTCCCATCGGCAATGTTGAAGCGGAGGCGTAGATAGGGAAAATCAAAGCACTTGAAATAAACAAGGATGACGACAATAAGACGCTAAAAGTGTTTAGTCTTGATTTTTTTATTAATATTTTAAAAACTTTTTCTTTATTCATTATTCTTAATTCTTACTTCCTTCCTATTGCAGAGTGTTTATATAAATTTTTAGCTTTTCGTCTTGGCTAAACACAATTCCTTTTGTTTTGAAAAAATCGTTTATATCCGCAAGCGAATTCATTAAACCCTTTGTCGCTGATTGATATAAATTAACCGCTTCTATTCCCATCTTCGGATCGTCAAATGCATTTACCATCAGACCGTCGGCATAAGATAATGTTTCTATATTGTTTATCAGAAAAAGATGTCTAAACTTTATTTCTTCCGGAACTTTTAGTGTTTTGAGTTCGTTTGCGATTGCATAATGAATTTGGGCCATAAGCAGGACATTCTTTAATCCGTCCGCATCGCCGCTTTCTAGCGCAGAGAGGGTTATGTCCCCCTCGTTTGGCAAGTCCGGTCTGGCGTATGGCTTAAGCGAGACAACCAGTCCTTTCGCGTATGTCTCAAAATCGGAATTTGTGGCGCCGCGAAAAGAGTTAAGCTCGCCGGCG
>JAKLHJ010000057.1 GCA_022710205.1 Patescibacteria group bacterium
AATTCTTGCCGCACGTGATAGAGCCGTCACTTGGTGTAGATAGGACGGTGCTCGCAATTCTCACCAGCGCATATACGGAGGATAATATGGGCGAAGGAACAAGAGCGTTTTTGAAATTTAAACCGAAAGTTGCTCCGATAAAGGCCGCTGTTTTCCCTCTTATGAAAAATAAGCCGGAGCTTGTAGAAAAAGCCAGAGATATTTGGAAAAACTTGAAGGCTGTTGTCCCTCAAATAATGTTCGATGATAATGGAAACGTTGGAAAAAGATACAGGAGACAGGATGAGATTGGAACTCCTTTCTGTATAACAGTAGATTTTGACACTCTTGAGAATGACACGGTCACAGTAAGAGACAGAGATACCGGCGCGCAGGAAAGGGTAGCGGTCAAGGAGCTGAATAATTATATTTTGAGTAAGATCTCTTAAATTTATTGTCATTGCGAGCGAAGCGCGGCAATCCATGCTGTCGGTGGAATTCTGGATCGCCTCACTTCGTTCGCGATGACAGAAATTAACATACTATGATATATAAAAAAACTACTCTAAAGAACGGCCTCAGAGTGATAACGATTCCCGAGGAGGATAGCTTGGCTGTCGCTGTCTTCGTGCTCGTAGAGGCGGGCTCAAAGTATGAGAAAAAAGAAATAAATGGCCTCTCGCACTTCCTAGAACATATGTGTTTCAAGGGCACAAAGACTCGTCCGACAGCGCTTGATATAAGTTCAGAGCTCGATTCTCTCGGCGCTCAATTCAACGCGTTTACGAGTCAAGAATTTACGGGCTATTACGCTAAAGTGGCCGCGAATCATTTTGATAAGGCACTAGATATCGTTTCGGATTTATATTTGAATCCGGTTATTGACTCTGTGGAATTAGAAAAAGAAAAAGGGGTTATCGTGGAAGAGATAAATATGTATGAAGACTTGCCTCAGCACAGGGTGCAAGACCTTATTTTGGAGGCGCTTTATGGCGACCAGCCTGCCGGGTGGAACATTGCGGGGGACAAAGAGACTGTAAGAAAATTTGATAGAGAAACTTTTTTGAAGTATAGGGGCGAGCATTATGTGTCTAGCGCAACCACGGTTGTCGTCGCCGGAAATTTTAATGAAGAAAAAGCGATAAAAGATATAGAGGAGAAATTTAAGGGCATGCACTCCGGGGAGAAGCATGGAAAGCTTGCTGTAATAGAAGCTCAGAAGGCTCCTCTCGTGCTAACGAAGAAGAAAGAATCCGATCAGACGCACCTCGTGCTCGCTGTTAGAACTTTTTCCGCTACAGATAAAAGAAATCACACCATAGATGTTCTTTCCCAAGTATTGGGCGGGGGAATGAGCTCAAGACTTTTCCAAAAAGTGAGAGAAGAAATGGGCGCCGCTTATTATGTAAGGTGCTCAAATAATACACATACTGATCATGGCTTTTTGGAGGCCTCTGCCGGTGCCGACAACAAGAGGGCTAAGGAGGTTATCTCCGCTATCGTTGCCGAGTTTGCCAGGATGAAGAATGAGCTTCCGACAGAAAAAGAGCTTAACCGTGCAAAGGAGAGCCTCATAGGCAATATGTTTTTGAGCCTTGAAACTTCCGACGCTATCGCGGGCCATTACGGCCTCCAGGAGGTTATTAAAAGGGAAATAGAAGAGCCGGAAGAGTATGCCAAAAAGATACGCGCGGTCACTGGAGAAGAAGTGATGACTGTTGCGAAAGAAATATTCAGACAAGAACACTTAAATTTGGCTCTTATCGGGCCTGCGGAAAATAAGGATGATTTTGTAAGTCTATTGAAATTGTAATACAATAAAAGCGTGAAAACAGAACAAGACAATACTCTTAAAATAGAGATCTCAAGCGGAGTTATTTTCAAGACCATAGCGCTACTTTTGGTATTGTGGCTTGCTTTTTACCTTCGCGACATTGTCATCGCGATGCTCACTTCTATCGTGGTGGCTTCCGCTATTGAGCCACTCATTAATTGGCTAACCAATAGGAAGATACCCCGTGCCTTGGCTGTGGTGCTAGTATATGCGGGCCTCATCGGATTCGTATTTTTGTCCATTTCTGTATTTTTCCCGCTTATATTTGATGACTTTTTCAAACTTTTCACAATTCTCCCGGCATATATAAAATCTTTTGATGTCTCCAGCTATGTGTCAGAGGCGCCGGGCAAGATTTTATCTGCGTTGAAGAATATGATTGCGGATAGTTTTTCGGTAGAAAAAATTATGCCGGATATTATGGGGGTCATTTCCGGTACTTCAAGCAATATTGTTGATACAGCAAAGGCTATCTTCGATGAAGTGGTAATGTTTGTTCTTGTCGCCGTGTTTTCTTTCTATTTTGCTGTTCAGGAGAATGGTATTGAGGGATTTTTGAGATTGGTTTCACCTTTAAAATATGAGAATTATATTCTTGATCTTTGGAAGAGATCCAGGAGAAAGATCGGTCTTTGGATGCAGGGACAAATTTTGTTAGGTGTCCTTATCGGGGTATTTGTATTTCTGGGACTTTCTATTATCGGTATTAAGAACGCCCTGGCATTGGCCGTTTTTGCGAGCGTGATAGAGATTATTCCGGTCTTCGGACCGATTTTGGCCGCGTTCCCTGCGGTGGTGCTCGCCTTTATACAGAGCCCTTCTTTGGGATTCTTTGTTATAAGTTTCTATGTAATCATCCAACAATTTGAAAATCATTTGATATATCCGCTTGTTGTCAGAAAAATTATCGGTATTCCTCCGCTTATTTCTATTCTCTTCTTGCTTGTCGGTTGGGAGCTCGTAGGATTTTTGGGTATTGTGCTTTCTATACCTGCGGCGGTTATTATTATCGAGGTGATAGACGATCTAGAAAAGAAAAAAAGATTCGTAGCTTCAGTAAAGTAAAAATTATGGGAAAAAAGACTTATATAACAACAACGTTACCATACGTTAACGCAGATCCGCATATTGGTTTTGCGCTGGAGATAATTCAGGCGGATATATACGCGCGTTTTTTGCGTGAGAGGGGAGGCGAGGTCTTTTTTAATTTTGGAACCGATGAACACGGTCAGAAAATATACGAGAAAGCCAAGGAGAACGGCGAAGACACGCAGGCTTACGTCGATAGGTATGCCGCAAAATTCGATGCGCTGAAGAAGGCCCTCAATCTTACATACAACAATTTCATCAGGACCACAGATCCGCATCATATAATGGCCGCGCAGGAATTTTGGAAGAGGTGCAATGCGAACGGGGATATTTATAAGAAGAACTACAAAGTTAAATATTGCGTCGGGTGTGAGACTGAGAAGACAGATTCTGACCTTGTGAACGGATGTTGCCCCGACCACTCAAATAGACAGCTTGAAATAAGAGAGGAGGAAAATTACTTTTTCAGATATTCAAAATACGGCCAGAAGTTGTTGGATCTTTATAATAACAATCCTGAGTTTGTTGTGCCGTCATGGAGACTAAATGAGGTCAGAAAATTCGTGGAAGGAGGGCTGGAAGATTTTAGTATCTCAAGACTAAGGACAAAGATGCCCTGGGGAATAGATGTGCCGGGAGATCCTGATCACGTAATGTATGTTTGGTTCGATGCTCTTGTGAACTATGTTTCTGCCGTTGGGTGGCCTGACAGAATGGAAGAATTTGATTCCTGGTGGCCGGTAGTTCAGTTCGCCGGAAAGGATAATTTGAGACACCAGTCAGCTACTTGGCAGGCGATGCTTATGTCTGCGGGAATCGCGCCATCAAAAAAGATATTTATTCACGGCTGGGTGCTCGGCGGAGGAGGACAAAAGATGTCAAAGAGCTTGGGAAACGTAATAAATCCGTTTGAGGTGGTGGAAAAATATGGAGGAGATGCGCTTCGATACTTCCTGTCGCGAGAGATGACACCGTTTGAAGACGGGGACTTTACAGAGGCGAGGTTTAAGGAAGCTTTTAACGCCGGGCTTGCGAATGGTCTTGGAAATACATCAAGCAGGGTGCTAAAAATGGCAGAATCTTATCTTCCCGGGCCGGTAACTGTGGGAGAAGCAGAAATACCCGCTCTATATTCTAAATACATTGAGGGGCTCGAATTAAACAAGGCGATGGACCTTATTTGGAGCAAGCTTTCCGAGATGGATTCCATAATTCAAGAAACTCAGCCTTTCAAGCTTGTTAAGACAGATAAAGACGCCGCCGCGAAGATTGTCACCGATCTCGTAAAGAGACTTTTCTCTATTTCAAAAATGCTCGCGCCTTTCATGCCTGAGACTTCCGCCAAAATAGAAGAGGCGATAAAGGCGAACAATTTAGCCGCACCCCTTTTCATGAGATTGGAATAAACTCTTGGTTGTTGTCATTTCGAGCTTGTCGAGAAATCGCTTATATTTTCAAAAGCATTTGCGGAAGGGATTCCTCGACAGGCTCGGAATGACACTAGAAAATTAACTTTATAGACCTTATGAATTCTTCTCCGAAATTTTTTGATATTCACGCCCATCTTCATTTTTCTGCGTATAAAGACGACAGGGATGCTGTTTTGGCGCGCACCTTACCTGATACGTGGGTTATAAATATCGGCTCAAGCAAAAATACGTCAGAGGACGCCGTTAACTTGGCACACAAATATCCTGAAGGTGTTTACGCGGCGATAGGGCTTCATCCTATACACACAGATGAGTCTTTTGTCGACGAACATGAGTCTGAAAGAGACTTATTGGAGACAGAATTTGATTATGATTTCTATAAAAAGCTCGCACTCGATCCAAAAGTTGTCGCGATAGGGGAATGTGGGTTAAATTACGAATTAGAAATTACGAATGATGAATTATGGGAGAAGAAAAGAGAAAGACAGAAAGAGGTCTTTAGAAGACAAATAGAGTTGGCAATTGAGGTAAATAAGCCGCTCATGCTACACATTAGAAATGCATACGAAGATGCTTTGGAAATTCTTAATTCATATTTCTTAATTCATAATTCTCGTCTTAGGGGCAACGTTCACTTCTTCGCCGGTAGCTTAGAGGTTGCCAGAAAATT
>JAKLHJ010000058.1 GCA_022710205.1 Patescibacteria group bacterium
CTTATCGACGACAAAACGAGCGAGCTTATCTGTCGTAGCGAAAACTTGCATACGAACACAGACGGCGCGCCATGTACTAAGTGTCCGAATGGCCAATATTGGGCTGATTGGAGCGAAGGTAAACAACCAAAGTGTCGGACAAGCATTGATGTGGTGTGCATTGTGAATGATGAATATGAAATGCCGCAGGTTCTTTCGTTCCGCAAGACCAGTTATAAGGCTGGCAAGGCGTTGTTAAATCTAGTTATGCACGATAAGTATAAGGTGCCGTTCGGGTCATGCTATACGCTGACCTCGGCACAGGCCACAAAGGACTCGTACGAGTATTTTGTTATTAAAGAGTCGATTGACAAGGTAGAGTTAACCGAGCAGGAGTTATCAAAAATTATCCCCATTGCCCGCCAGATGATAGAAATGAAAAAGGCTGGCCGACTTGCCCACGAAAGCGAAGATGTAGCTGTTGAAGCTGTTCCAGTAACTGAAGAACAAGAAGAACTTCCGGTTTAAAAGTAAGTCAACGTGGGGATGACGATGCTGAAAAGTATAGTAGAGAACTTAGTACTATTGCCGGAAGATAGAGAATTGCTGAAAGCCAAGCGCGGATTTACCGACGCGGCTATAGACGCTTTGGCGTTTAAGTCGTGTGGGCCATTTCTCTCGAACGCGGATTGGTGGCCGACTGTACCTGATAATTGCAAGAATATTCTGCTACAAAAAAACATTGTCATCCCCTATTTTGACCCTACAGGAAACGTAATTTACCTTCGCGCCCATAAATATGGGCCTGAAGGCGAGCATGTTCATGTCTATGTCCCATATCCTTATATGGAAGATGACATGGAAACGCTCGTCATCACGGAAGGGGAATTTAAAGCGGTTGCATCATGTCTTATGGGAGTTCCAGCGATAGGCTTGCCCGGTATAGCATCGTTTGCTAAAACAAACTATAATCGCCTCGTTGAATTATTAAGAAAACTTAATCCCAAAAATATTGTTATCTGTTTTGACACCGAAATTAAAGACGATCCTCAATATCCAAAATACAAAGCTGATTTTAGAAAGCGATACGATACCCAATTTTGGGCTTATATAATGGCTTATCAACTTGAAAGTATCAGCAACTTTAATACTAGAGTAGCGGTGCTACCGCCAGAATGGATGAAAAATGGGAAGATAGATATTGATGGCGTATTAGCCGATCCAAATCTGACTGATAAACAATACAAGGAAGTAATTAAAAAAGCTAAGACGCCGACACAATATAAATATTCTTGGGGTGTGCCACGAATACATGCTTCTTTTTTAGAAAGAAAACTGGATAAATATTTTTACAAAGGCCCATTAGAAGAACAGTTTGATTGTTATTTTATAAGGGAAAGTGGAGAACGTTTAAAACGCATTTCAAATTTTGTAATTAAAGTAAAATATACTTTGTTTGATGCTGATGGAAAAGTACAGCGCTTGTGTAAATTTTATTCTAAATATGGTTCTTCTAAGCCGGTAATATTCCAGCCGGACGTTATGGTAAGCAAGCAAATGTTTAGTAAGTTTGCTTTGGAGCAAGGAGATTTTACATACGACGGCAACGATGATCACCTTCGGCATATATGGAAGTACATTTTTATGAATCAAGATGGCCGTATAATTAAGCTGCTCAATTATCATGGCTATGATGAGAATACCGAAACGTGGTTCTTTAAAAACGGCGCTTATCATAAGGATAAGTTCTACGAGTACGATGAGGACGATATAGTTTGGGTCAACGATATAGGCTATAAGTTAGACACCAATATGGAGGATATTGACCCTCCACAATTGTGTTCCGATGAGGAAAGCAGCGTAAGCTTGGCGGAGATATTAAAGAACTTGGGGGCTGCACTTGGCAAAGACAATGCAAGGCTTATGCTCGGCTGGACACTTGGCCATTTTTTCATGCCGGAGATAATAAATGAGTGGCGCATATATCCATTCTTGTTTTTATTCGGCAGGCAACAGGGCGGTAAGTCAACGATAGCTAGTTGGATAAGCAATTTCTTTGGGTTCGAGCAGAAAGGCATAAACTTTCACAATTCATCGGTGGTAGGCATCAGCCGTATAGCGTCGCAGATGTCTATGATACCGGTTTGGCTAGAGGAATATCGTACCAAAGATCCTGATATTGGGCGTAAGAATAATTATCTGCGCGGCATTTATGACAGGTCAACGATTGTGAAGGGTACTAAGAGCGTTAATCATATTAAAACCTACACAGCGCGTTCAACGCTTATTATATCGGGTGAAGAGCACCCAAGAGATGCGGCTTTAAACTCGCGCTGCGTTATGTTTTCTATTTTTAGAGGGCAGGAGAAGCAAAGAATTACGCCGGAATATGAATGGCTAGAGCAATATAAGGGGATGTTTAGCTATATCGGCCATTACATTTTAACCCATAAGGCAGAATTATGGCCGAAGGTAAAGACTAGAATTTTAGAATATATAGCTTCGTTCGATAATCAGAATATTACTGTATCCACGCGTAATAAATTACAGATGTCTATTATTTCAGGTGTTGTTGATGCGCTACTCGGTGAAGATCAAGAGTTCAGTTATTATGTAGCTCAAAAGACCGAGGATATGGAGCGTGAAGTATTGGACGATCAGGCACTTAACATTTTTTGGGACGATATCCACAACATGTACACAACTGGAAGGCTTAAGACAGATATTCATTCTTTTAAATGGGAAAAGGGTAAGAAATATTTATACGTTTGGTTTGCTGGCGCTTATGCAGAATGGGAAATTTATTATAAAGGGCTTAGAAACGATATACCGTCCAGTAAGCAGGCATTGCTTGAACATTGTAAGCGCGAATCTTATTTTGCAGGATTTAAAAATAGTCGCATTGGCAAGCGTGTTGTAAGCTGCTTAGTTTTAGATTCAGAGCATCCCGCTTTTCCAAGCATATTGAATTATTTAGAAGATGAAAATATTGTAATGAGCGAAGAAGATGAGGAGGAGAAAAAAGATGTACAATCGCCTAACTGAAGAACTATTAGAAACTCTTAAATGTTCTAATGTTAAGAGCGACCTGCTTGCCGGCTTTAAATTAAGCCATATTGCATTGGCATGTGCGGCTTGGACCGAGGCGGAAGTTAATCTAATTGATATTGATTGCCAAACTGAAACGCCGTTTGAACTTTGGAAGCGGTGTAAATATAATAAAGATAAATGGTTGAGCTTATTAAATTTTTTGCCGGAGGGTAACATGCTGTATAAATTGATACATTCAAATCTTATCTATCCTGACGGCACATATAATCAGGAATGGATAACTAACAAAAAAATAGAGGAGGCATTAAAATGGCAGAAGAAAAAATAGAAGTAGGTGTAGATCAAGAAATAGAGGCTTTAGAAAAACGCAATGCGGAAGTAATTGAAAGGGTAAATCAGCTAGATATTCTACATGAAGATGTTATTATTATTAACAGACATGATAATGACGTAGTTTCTTTTCTTGCATTAGATGAATTGAATCGTGAAGGCCGGAGGCGCAGTAGTTGGTATGGTACAGTTATCAAAGTTACTGGCATTGATTGTGGTGATGATGTTAGAGAAAAGAAAAAGAAAGAGATAAAATCTGGCGATGTAATTATTTTCAACCCAGAGTCGGCATATAGTTTAAATATTGCAAAGTATCCTGAAATTTGGATTTTGCATATTGATAGCGTACTTATGCGAGATAGGGGTTTTAATTATTTAGAGGCTAAAAAAGAAAATATCAAAAAACTGCATGAAATTAAAACGGCTCGCATGAGTCAAATGGGTGCAACGTTAATCAGACCTATCAAATAAGGAGCGTTAAAATGTTTGTAAATATTAAGACTAGAAAAAAGTTGGTAGCGTTAGGAAAAAGTTTGGAAAGCTCTATGCCTAAAATAGCAAAATGGTTAGCTAAAGAGTTTGAGCCTAAAAAAATGGGACGGCCTAAAAAGAAATGAGGTTTTCTTATGGGGGCAGCAAATGAAACGAAGTTCTTTAGCGTGCGGTGTATCGGGTGCCAAGACCAAGCGGTCATTGAAGCCCCCGACGAAGAAATGGCAGAAGCATTGTGGCTCAAATACAAGCCATGTGGCTGCAAAAGTGGAGTGGAGGCGTTGTGCAAAAAGGAATCATGTAATAAACCAGAAGATCTGCGAGGAGAGTTGCAAAATAGGGATTAATGGTTATAAGAAAACATGGTATAAAAAATGTAAAACGTGGAGAGATGATGCCAACGCCAAAGTGGGACAATAAATTTAAAGAAGTAATACTGAGATTTTCCGCTAAAGAAGCAGAGATGATGAAAATATTAGCAGATGTTTATAAAATAGATAGACCAGATTGTTTAATAAGGGAAATATTTTTGCCAGCGCTGGTAGATAGAATTAAAGCATATAAAGAAAATTCATAAATAGTTATTGACTTTCTTTATGCCGTATGTAATAAGGCTAAACATGGCTTCGCAAACCATAAATAAATCCCCCGTTGAACGAGCTGCCGAACATAACAGCTTGTTCTTTATCCGGCCACGCGAAGCCGCCGGAACGGGGGGTATTTTTTTAGGGAGATAACAATGGACATCACAATCAAAGGCACAACGTTTGAAGTTGATTACGAATACGACGACGGGAATTATTTTCCCACTTCAATCAATGGCATCAATGTTGACTGGATGGACTTGGATAATCCAGAATTGAAAAAATGGTATGACCCTCTTTATGACGAGCTACAATATCGAGCGAAGCAAGCTGAGATAGATGAAGAGGGCGATAGACAATACGATATGAGCAGGGGAAAATAATATGAATAAAGAACTAATGAAATACGCACAGGGGATGAATTGCTCTCAAGAAGTTTTAGAGTTTATAGAGAGAGTAGTCGATAAACAACCCCAAGCGGAAGTAGAGCATATTA
>JAKLHJ010000059.1 GCA_022710205.1 Patescibacteria group bacterium
GGCACCTCGTCCAATGTGGTAGACGCCCGAGACAAAACTAAATTCTCTCCTCCGTTGTTAAGCCCCGTGCCGAAGCTGACCCAAAGATCTGCCGGCACATTTCTAACGGGGCTCTCTGCGGCCTCGTCCGTCTCTTCGTCATTTTTTCTCTCTATAAGATAATATCCGTTTGGTGAAATTTTTCCCGATAAAGTTATGTTCGGAGAATTGTCAGTTTTAGAAAGTAATTTCCAGCCGTCAATACTTATAGTTTCGTCAGACAGATTTCGAAGCTCTATCCATTCATCTTCAGAATGACCCCGCGTCCCTCCCCAAGCAACCTCATTTATAATTATCGGGTTTTTAAATATTTTGAAAGTCTTTGAGACGGAATCAGAAAAATTTCCGGTTTTATCTACCGCCTCGACAGATATCTTGTGAGAAGTTTTGTTCTCGGTAATAAAAATTAGCGAGGTGTCGGTTGTGGTGCTCGTCTCCCCGTCCCTAGTCACCCTAAAATAGTCCAGATCTTCTGCACCGGAACTCCAAGACACAGATACTGTAGTCGTGGCCAAAAGGCAACCATCGTCCGCGAGAGAATCATCGCAAGATAGAACCGTCAAAGAAACATCCGGAGCCGTAATATCGAGTATCGGCAAAACAGCCTCTATTATTTCCTCAATTAAGGTCGATTCGGTGCTGGAGGCCTCGGCTTCTTCCTCAGGCATGCTTGCAGGCTCCGGCGAAGGTGCCGATTCTGTCGGTGTCCCGGATATTGGCTCTTTTTCAGGCTCTATTACGTTATCCACAGGGGGCTGAGCGTCTCCTCCAGCTCCAAAACCAGGCGAATATGGAGCGGGTAGAGAAACTGTCACAGGAGCCTGTTTTGGTGTCAAATCATTAAGCAAAGAAAGTGCGGAATATGCCTCAGAAAGTTTTGAAAAATAATCTTCAGGGAGGGGAGGTTGCACGCTTTCCGCCGGCTCATTAGCCACTTGCGAATTAATAGGAGAAACCTCTGTGGAAATATCAGCTGTATTGCTTATCGCCAAAGAAATATCCGGAATATTATTTTTAGCGGGTATCGCCGTAACTGTTTCTAACGTTTTTGCCGGTGAAGCAAAGACGCTACCCACACTCGCCGCCGCCTGCTTGGCAAGAGATGTCGTCGTAAACGAAGCGAAGGACGCCGCGCTTCTAACTGTAGTGCTAACCACCCTCGAACCGGATGAGAAATTATCGGTTGCGGAAACAATGGTTGAGCTAATTGGAGAAACAATCTTGTCGCCGATAAACGAGGACGCACCGTAAACAACAAGTTCCGCAAAATTTGAATTTTGTAATTTTGCATTAAGGTCAATTGCTTTTTGCGTCTCTATTTTTGCAATTTCGACCTGTCTCTTGAGATATTCCGCACGAGCCGTTTCGGCCTCACGTAAAAAGAGGTCAATCACACCTGCCCCGGCGAGAATAGCCTGTTTCCCAAGACGGTCGAAATAGCCGGAGAGGACAGAGGTGTCATTTTTATCGGAGAGAATAACCATTTTTTCTCCTAAATTTTTTGGGTTATTGATCAATTTTACCAGTCGAAAAGAATCGCCACCTATTTCGTCTCGACCATATCCATAGAAACCATCAATCTTATAAATTTTTGGATACTGATATTGATAAACATCGTTTTTTATTGAATCATCTCCAAAAAAATTTTTGTTAGAATAATTAGCCACAAAATCAAAATATTCCAAAATATTATTAAAATATAACGGTTTTTCGTTGCTATAGTTATCCACAACCCCCTTGAGGGTGGCTCGATCCTTACTAAGTTTTGCCCAATTTTCATAAGAGCTCTCACCCGTATTCAAAACCCCCATATGAGGGTCGTTCCTCGTATGGTCCGGCACGCTCATATCCTCTAAGAGGTGCAAAATGTGCCCCAAATAAATAAAAGCGTTCTCTTTATTGCCTTTTGCATATTCATTTATAGCCGCACTCCACGTATAAACGTTACCGGTTCCATCCTTCGTGGCCCAATCTTTGGCGTTTGTATAATTATTTATACCGATATTTCTTATCGGATCATAGAAATGATTCAAAACCCTCGCGACGGGACTATCTTCCGATGCCGCTCCGGTTATCATCAATTCTTTTTCAGGATCACTGACCTGCCTTGAAAAATTTCTGTTATAAAAAATCACCGACTGCTCCGCAAGCCCCTTGTGTGTAGTATCCGGGCTGTATGCGAAAATTTTCGCCGCAGGAAAAAACAGTAGAGATAAAATTATTATTCTCCTTAAGTTCATTAGAATGGTTGTGTTATTTTCCAGATTTTAGAAAAAGCTATCAATTTAAAATCAACGGCCTTTACCCCCTGACTTCCTTTCGGCGAAAAAAAAGTCTCACTCCTCCCAGAGATGGAAACTGTTTCATCTTTGTCGGTTGTATATATATATTCAAAAACGCATCCGCCATCATCCGTTTCTATATCACTGCACTTCTTCTCCCCTCCTCTCACATCCGTGAAATATTTTATGCTCAGATCCAGGTTTCCTTTTTCCGACAATTCTTTCTTTAGCCCCTCCAGCACCTCGCTCTGCACTGTCACATCATAATACTTGCTGGCCAGCTCAGTATCTCCGGCCTTAAGGGCGTTTAAGAACATATCAAACGTCTCCTCCGGTGTCTTTCCTCCGAATGTGTCGGCCTTTTCTAGGGCCAATATTCTAGCTTTTTCGGCGTTTATCTCATTCATAAACCTTTCAGCCTCCATCTTGTATCTATATTCCTGGATGGTCGGCCAGTAGTATCCGAGAGCGGCGATTCCCACGAACAAGGCAAACAAAATAGCCAAAATCTTGCCGATAATTCTCGCAAGCCAAGACCATTTATTCCCGTTTGGACACATTTCTTTTCCGTCTTTATTCGCTTCAGAGATCATTTCTTTATTTTATTTACCCTCCTAAATTTTTTATAATTATAACATTTATTTGGACATTGTGCGCTGGTCGCCTTCAATTGTTTTTTATATTTTATTGTGAAAATTTTGGTGGGCAAGTTTTATTGATAATTTTCATATCTTTTTTCAGACCCGGTAGCTTCTTCCTATTATAGATAGCGACACAAGGGTGATACAGGATTGCAATCTTTATTTTTCCATATGGCGCGTCTGCTTCCAAAAACTTTCCGTGCATTTCACCTATCGGCCGAAGCTCGCCGTGTAGCCCAAACTTCTCCAAAATATATTTCATCGAATATCTTCCGAGGGTTGCTATCACTTTAGGCTGTATTAATTCTATTTGTTTGTCCAAGAACGGCCCGTAAACTTTTATCTCCTCCGGAAGAGGGTCCCTGTTCTTTGGCGGCCTATCTTTCACGATGTTTGTAACATAAACATCCCCTCTCTCCATTTTTATAGAGTCAAGAAGCTCGTCCAATATCTTCCCGGCAGATCCGCAAAAAGGTCGCCCGGTCTTCGCCTCATTTCTCCCGGGAGCTTCTCCGATAAACATCACGTTCGCAGAAACACTCCCCTCGCCCACGACCGGCAAGTAATTATTTTCCACTCTATATCTATATAAGGGAGATCTCTTTAGCGCCGACAGCTCGGCCTTCATATTTTCCAATAACAATTGTTTCTCCCTTGCCTTCATATTATTTTCGCCCAAATATCCCTCTTAGAAATTTCCACAGGGTCGATTCACGCTTTTGCGGAGAAATAACGATTTTTTCGACGTTATCGGTGGTGGTGGCAACTTGTTCCACAACCGCCCTATCGTCTTTTATTTTTTCTTCATTTTCAACACTTACAGGCACTCTCTTTAGTGTTGATATGTTGGCAGACAATGAGTTTTGAACACCCCTAAGCTGTTCCTCTAAAGACAAGAGCTCCTTTTTCCACAGCTCTGTCCCCACGTTGTCCACAGGGTTATCCACACCTTTATCCACCCCAGTAGCAGAGCAAAGCTCGCTACGGGGCGAGCATTCCTTATCTCTCTTTATTGACTCAACATCAGACTCCTTTCCGGCCTTAATCACTTCAAAAATTTTGCCTGTCGGATATAAGAGCTCCATTTCTTCCCCCGCCGACAAGTCCATATTAGTATATTTGTCCGAAAGAGGTATGGTCTTTTTTGGCATAACAATAATATCGGCATCCAAAATAAAGAAACGCCTTCTTGTTCTCAGTTGCCAACCCTTTAAATTGACCTCATTTGCACCGTTGTTGGTAACATAGACAACATAACCGCCGTTATTTTTAACAATCGCCTCCACTTTTAATTCCGGTGGAACAGCTTTTATATTCGCGCGGCTTGTATATTCCTGCCCGCCGAATGTTGCGCTAAGAACCACAACATACTCACCCGCGATATCATATATATGAGCGGTTTTTTCTCCCTGAGAATATCCGGCATCTCCAAAAGACCACTTATAATTGTCTCCATAAAGCACTGATCCTGACTCATCTGTAAATTTAGCCGAAAACTGGACAGGCGTGCCGGTCAACACCACCCTGTCCCTCCCCGCTCCAAGATATGCTTTTATATTTTTTGCCTCTCTGCTGAGCTCAGATGATCCTGAGTGCGAAGAATAACTATAATTAACCTGTGTCGCGGACTCTGCCGTTGTGGTAGCGCTCGAATTTGTGTTTTCCGAAGAATCGCCGACTGTTAATTTCACATTGGCCGCCTTTGGCGTAGCTGTCGCCGTTATCCATGCTCCCCCGGACCACTGCATTGTCTGTTTAGTAGCAGAGTCTCCTGCCGGCCAGCCGGAAAGAGCGTCTAGGGAATCGAGTATTGTACCATCA
>JAKLHJ010000006.1 GCA_022710205.1 Patescibacteria group bacterium
CAGAGGCATCTTCAGGCTTGCGTCCGGTTTTTCTTAGTGCATTTATCAAAGCAGCCAACACCACTGTCGCGGTGCCGTGCTGGTCATCATGAAAAACAGGAATACCTACCTTCTTCTGTAATTTTTCTTCTATTTCAAAACACAGAGGAGCTTTAATATCTTCTATCATGATCGCACTGAATGTTTTTGCTATGCCTGTGAGTATGGCAACGATCTCGTCCGCATCATCGCTTTCTATTAGAAGAGGGACGCAGCTTATATCTGCCATCTTGTTAAGAATGGCTGACTTGCCTTCCATAACAGGCATGGCTGCCAGTATTCCGATATCGCCCAAACCCAGGACGGCCGAACCGTTAGTGGCTATGCAGACGGTATTGCCTATAGAAGTATATTCCCTTGCCAGAGATGGTTTGTTAAGAATATGATTGCAAACCTGGGCAACGCCGGGAGTATAAATCATCCTTAAGTCGTTGAGACTGTCTATTTCAACCAATGATTTTACCGCTATCTTGCCGCCTTTATGCATCCTCAAAACCTCGTCCTCGATAGATAATATCTTATAGCCCTTGAGTTTTTTCACGGCTAATATGGTCTTTATAAACTGCTGCTTATCATCGAAAAATATTATGAAGTCTCTTATCACATAATTGGAGGTCAGGTGAATCTTTGTGATGTCGCCCAACACGGCTCCGTTGGCGCCTAATTCGGATGTCAGCCGTCCCAGCGCTCCGGCTACATCAGGAATCCTGAACCTGATCTTTTTTACTATTTTATTGCTATGTTTTTCTATGTGTTTCATAGCCAATATCTTGTTTTTTATGTTTCGTAATTAAACTGATACTTCGCTGTCGAAAGCTTGCGAAAAAGTGTCTCTTCCTGCGAAAATGTCGGAGACGCGTTAACTATCTTGGAAAACCCCTCCCAGATACCGAACCAGCCAAGAGGTACCAGTAATATCTCGAGTATTTTAATGATAAGAGTCGAGATAATACTAAAGTAGGCCATTAGCGTAATCGAACTTAAAAAACAGACGCCTACCAAAATAAAGATAACGCCTTTTTTCCTCATGTTATATATTTCCCGTCCTACCTGCAATGCCCTGTATTTAAAATATTGCTTAAGCCTCTGGACAACCATCTGCTCCGATTTTTCGTCTTTCAATGCTTTCGGCGCGGAAAAAGATATCAAAAGGCTCCCTTTTGCCGTTTCCCTGTATCTTTTTTTAAGTTCGGTTATAAAATCTTCCGACAGGGCCCTCTCGTCAAGCGGCCTGGGGTCAAAATCGGAAAAAATATCATCCCACACATCGAGAATTATGGATATTTCTTTGAGTTTTTCGCTCATATATATCCCTACCTATTATTTATTTAATATGTAGGCAAACATAAGCGGCGCCACGATTGTCGCGTCTGATTCGATTACAAACCGTGGGGTATCAATTCCGAGTTTGCCCCATGTAATCTTCTCATTCGGAACGGCGCCGCTATATGATCCGAATGACGTTATGCTGTCGGATATCTGGCAAAAATATCCCCATAATCTGCATTTCTTCTTCAAATCTAAATTTATCAAAGGGACCGTGCATATGGAAAAATCTCCCGCAATCCCGCCGCCTATCTGGAAAAAGCCTATTGGTTTATCCTTTGAATTTTTCAAATACCAGTCGATAAGCGAGGTCATTTGCTCTACGCCTGTTTTTACGGTAGTGACATTGCATATCGATTTTTTGATGATCTGTGCCGCAAAAACATTTCCAAGCGTCGAGTCTTCCCAGCCAGGCGTAAAGATAGGCAGGCCTTTTTTGCACGCGGCAATAACCCATGACTTCTCGGGATCTATCTGATATCGGCCTTTTATCTGTCCTTCTTGTATTAACTGGTAAATATATTCATAAGGAAAATACCGCTTTCCTTCTCTTTCCGCACGCTGCCATAAAATGATGATCTTGCGTTCGATAAACCGCATGGCCTTTTCTTCCGGTATACACGTGTCTGTGACGCGGTTATAACCGCTCTTAAGAATAGATAATTCTTCTTTATCGGATAGATTCCTATAATTCGGAACCCTCCTATAATATTTGTGCGCGACGAGATTAAAAATATCTTCTTCCAAATTGGCGCCGGTACAGCAGATAGCATGAACCTTGCCTTTCCTTATAATTTCGGCCAACGTAATGCCAAGCTCGGCCGTACTCATAGCGCCCGCCATCGCAACAAGCACTTTCCCGCCTTTGTTGATGAATCTTACATATGCTTCGGATGCATCTTTTAACGAAGCGGCATTAAAGTGATGATAGTTATCCTGTATAAATCTTTTTATACCGCTCATATAATACCCCCTATTATTCTCTAATCCTTAAATAGAAAGTTCTGGAAACACCATGGATTCTCTTTATCAAGATGCGCCGCGGGATTCTCTTTAAAAAATATCTGGTAATTCTTAAACGGTGTCCAATCGGACGGCTCCGATATGAATTTTCCGAGATACGGCTCAGCTATTTTAAGCACATAATCATAAGGAAGATCCTCCGGTACACAAACACCCTTGTTGGGGTTTTCAATCATCCACATGACAGCCGAGACCACTCCTATTGCCACCTGTATAGTAGTGGCGTTTTGATGCGGGACCAGCTTTCTAGCCTGATCTATGCTTAAGATGCTTCCTATCCACCATGAGTTATGCTTATGCCCCATGAGGAGCGCTCCCAGTATGTCTTCTCCCTCAACAATATCATCTCCCATAATTCTCTGTTTCGGCTGGAGCTCATAATTACGGCACCTAAGCTCATATAAAGAGGATAGTGTTTCGCAAGACGGCATATAGGCATAGTGAACGGTAGGTCTATAAACGGCTTTGCCGTTTTCCGTAACTGTAAGCCTATCTGATATGGTGAATGCCTCGCCGTGCCTGATGGCCATGCCTATAATTTCATGATGGGGTACCCATGACCTTACCCACGTATTCATCCCCATCTGTGAAAGGAATATCTGGTTTTTCGGGCCGTGATCCGGTACATTGGCCAAATCGGGCAGCTTTCTCTCATGTGTGCCCCATCCCATTTCGGCAGGAGATATTCCTTCTTCCCTCAATCCCTCGATACTCCAGGTTCCGACGAATTCGTTTAATTTTTTCGGCACATTAGTAACCTGGGTGTCTCTTTCGCTTATATGTATTACCTTTATACCGAGATCCATCGCCAAATGTGCGAAATCTTTTTTGCTTAGATGCCGTTCCAAACTATTTATTTCGCTCTTAGGCGTAGCGTTATCTTTTATCGATGCCTCGGCAATATCCAAAATACCTTTTTTCGTGAAATGAGATATGAGGCCCGGATTGGCGCCGTGATCCACTACAGCAGTTGTCGAATTATTCCATTTAGCGATTATGTTACGCAGCTGCATATGTCTGTAATATAGCGACTTTTGAAGTGGCGTCTTATTATGTATTCCGGCATACGGATCCCACTCCTCTACGGAGGCATTAACATATAGAACATTATTTTCATGGCACCATGTAAGAATATCTTCACATCCTATATTCCAGGCGAGATCTATGATAATCCCGCCAGGAGACACATATTTGCCCAGTTCCTGCGTTATGTTTATCGGGGTAATCCTTTCCAGACAGAACACCACTCCTTTTTCCAGCCATCCTTTCAATTGTTCGCGGTGATCAACAAAATCCATAATTGTAATGTTGTGATGCGGGATTTTGATATGCTTCAATAATATAGGTAAGGTGCATTTCGCTACCGCGCCGTAACCTATAATCAAAACCTTATTATTGAATTCCAAAATTGCGTCCTCCTTTTATATTGCTTTTTATTATTCTACATCGAGATACCTAATATCCCGCTCTGCCGTATATCGAACATCCTCTATGGTATAAAATATGCCTGGGTCGAATTTTTTGATTATTCGCATAACATTGTCCAGTGCTTTATTTTTTATAATCGCGTAAACAACCTTTACCTTGCCCTTTGTCCCCTCCGCATTAATAATGGTGGTGCGATACCCCGCCGCATATAATATACTCGCAAGCCTTTTATGGTCTTTACGCGTTATGACTCTCACTTTAAGATAATGACTCGAAATTTTCTTGGCGATGGACATTCCCGTAAAAGTTCCCATACTATACCCGGCCGCAAATGCAATATAATTGGCCGGATTATTTAAATGCTGCATTATTTGTGTTATCGCCAAAAGCCATATTATTTTTTCGAAGAAGCCTATCAGGACGGCAGTTTTTCTTACGCCCCGAGATACGAATACTATCCTGACCGTTTCCATGCTCACGTCCACGACGCGGGCGGAAAATATCAGTATCGGGATTATTATCTGCGAAGCTTGTATGTTCACAACATAAGCTGTATTCATGGTTCATTTTCTAGCTATCTTCTAAAAGCGCTTTTCTTACTTTTTCAAGCAATAGCTGCGTACCGTGTGATTTGTCATGATAATCTACGGCGCCTTTAACGATACGTTTTTGTTCGTCAAGCGGATATACGCTCGCTACTATGACTTTCACTTTATTATGGAATGACTGCATAATCTCATACAAAATACTTCCAAACACAACCGGCATTTTTATGTCGAGTAGTACCATATCTATGCCGCCTTTATTCAATACATCGTACGCTTCGGATGCATCGGCGCTTTCAATCACTTCGAAGCCCTCATCTGTAAGCAACTGAGCGTATATCTTACGCACACGATCTTCGTCTTCGATGATAAGTATTCTTTTCATAATCAGTGTCCTCGGGTTAAGAACTATACACACAGAAAGTATATCAAAATACCCATTAACCAATTGTTAACAATATATTAATTTTTTTAATAAATAGATAAACGCTGTGGATGTAAAAAATTCTAAGGAGAGATGTTTTATTGAAATATTTCTTAGGGCGGTGTTAATGCGACAAAATCGGAAGCACTACGCTAAATGTCGATCCTTTACCAAGCTTACTTTTAACTATAATTTTGGCTTTATGCAGTTCCGCTATCGACTGAGTGATCGGCAACCCAAGGCCGGAGCCTGAAGCGTACCGATTCTTTTCTTTGTTTGCTCGAAAAAATTTATCGAATAACTTCGGTATGTCTTCGTCCGCTATGCCCATCCCCGTATCCGAAATTGAGACGATGGCCTTCTTTTTCTGATATTTGACATCTATTTTAATCTGGCCGTTCTGGGGCGTAAATTTAATGGCATTATCAATGATATTAAAAAATAATCGCCTCAAACTCAATTCATCGGCCTTGACCCGCTCCGACATCTCGGGAACACTAATATCTACACTTATATTTTTCTCAGCAGTAAGAATCTTGCTCTGTTCAAAGATATCATTAAGAAATTGATTTAAATCGATATTTTCGAAATTCAGGAATTCTGGCCTGTATGTCATCTTTGTAAGAAGAAGCAGGTCTTCTATGGTTTTAAGCATTTTTTTCGATTCATCTAAGGCAATGCTGATTACCTTTTTATATTCTTCATTATCGCGTTCCTTTTTTAACGCAATCTCCGCTTCTCCTCTTATGATAGCGATGGGTGTTTTTAATTCGTGCGCTATATAAGAATTGGATTCCACAATATATTTAAAAGAGCTTTCCAGCCGCGATATCATATCATTGAAAGCGGATATCAAATATTTGGTCTCTTTGTTTGGATTTTTGATATCAACTCGCGCGCTCAAATCTTCATGCGTAATCTCTTCTGCGATTTCCGCGATCTTTTTAACCGGCTTCATTATGTGCCTCACGATTGCCTTCCATACTAAATATAATAGTGCGGCCGCTATTAAGACAGGAATAAAAAGTTTTGCCAATATATGACCTTTGACCATATCATTGATGGCTTCGGCAATATTGTGGCTTGTAAGCGCGTAAATAAAACAGCTGTATATGAATAAGAAAATACTTAGGATGGCTATATAAACAAAGTCTATCTTAAGTTTAAATATCCTCATGTCTATTCTTTCAGAATATATCCTGCCCCGTGTATAGTATGAATAAGCGGTTTGTCGGAATCTTTATCGATCTTATTCCTTAAATGATTTACAAATACATCTATTATATTGGAAAGACTGTCGAATTCTTCGTTCCATACATGTTCGGAAATCATCGTTCTCGTAACGACTTCGTTAGCGTTCATAATGAGATATTCCAAAAGAGCATATTCCTTGCTCGTCAGATCAATTTCCCTGTCAGCGCGCTTAACCTTATGGGTAAGTTGATTTAATTCCAAATCGGCAACTCGAAATACGGACATCTTATCGGCCCGTTTTCTTCGAAGAAGCGCCCTTACCCGCGCTAAAAACTCATCAAAAGAAAAAGGCTTGGTAAGATAATCATCCGCGCCAAAATCCAGACCCTTCACCTTATCGCGCACGCTGTCTTTGGCTGTTATAATTAATATTGGAGTATCCATTTTTTTATTTCGTATATGTTTGCATATAGCAAGCCCGCTTGTATCCGGCAGCATAAGATCTAGTATTATCAGATCATATGGATTGACATCGATTAAAAAAATCGCATCTTCGCCTTTATAAGCTACGTCGATGGCATAGCGCTCTTCTTTTAGCCCTTTGGTGACAAAATCCGCCATTCTTTTTTCGTCTTCCACCAACAAAATTCTCATGCCTTGATTTTACCTCTTTTCAATATGTTTTTAAAAAAACAGGCTAAATAATAATCCTGATATTATGGCAAATGCAAACCAATAGATTATGTAAACCAGAACTGGTCTTCTGCCGATAATACGCTGCGCCATAATCATTGTAGGGATACAGGTTCCTACCGCTCCCAAAAGAAAGCTGAAGGCAGGCCCACCGCCTAACCCCAGCTTTAATAGGGCCGCAGTAAGCGGTATCTCTTCTCCTTCGCATATGTAAACAGGGATGCCGACCAAGACTGCTGCTAGATACGCAAAAGGCCCGGAAGAGCCGATATATTTTGGTATCGCGTCATGCGGTATGAGCGCTGAGAGAAGACTTGCAATGAACATACCAAGAATAAAATATTTGCTTAACTCTTTGGTAATATCAATAAAACACTTCCAATATCCAATTTTTTGTGTCTCACAATCCGGGCAAGATTCACACACTTCTTTTGTCGGCCCGTTAGTTAACATAAATCCCTTGACTTTCGATCGTTCGAAATAGTTGAACATGATCCCCAAAATAATGGCGCCGCACAGCGATAAGAGAACTCTAGCAATGGTAAACTTCCATCCCAGCATCGCATACGTCAATACTACGGTCTGAGGGCTTAAGAGCGGCGAAACCATAATAAACGCAGTTATCGCACCGAGCCTTGCCCCCTTTTCCTTTATACCTTCTGCCATTGGCATGGTAGCGCAGGCGCATCCCGGCAGAAGCGCTCCCAATATAGTCGCGCTTATTACGGACGAGGTGCCTCGGCTCAAATATTTATCGGCGAATTTTGGCTTGAGATAAACTTTGAGAAATGCGCCAAAGACAGTTCCCAAAACAAAGTACGGAATGACCGTCAGTATCAATGAGAAGAACTCTTTTAATATCTTATATGCGATTTCCAATTACTTCTCCTCTATAAGTTTTGCCAGCATATTTTGAAGCGATATCAAATCATCTTTATTTGCCAAAACCAATAGCACATCGCCGCCTTCTATTACCACCGAACCTGAAGGAATAATAAATTTTTCATCTCTAGAAATAAGAATAATGAGGCACTTCTCAGGAGTATTTAAATCGCTTATTCTTTTTCCCACGACTTCCGAATTATACGGAACTATAACATCTGTCAGTTCAGCATCAATACCTTCCATCTTTTCGAATTCGATAGGATACTGCCTCCTGTAAACCAGGGGGACGTCCAGTTTTAATATCTTAGAAACAAATGGAATGGATGTACCTTGAATAAAAACAGAGGCTATGACAACGAAGAATACAATATTGAAATAAATATCTGCGTGCGGGATACCTGCCATAAAGGGAAATGTCGCGAGAATAATCGGGACCGAACCCCTCAGACCAACCCATCCGATCATAGCTTTCTTACGCATGTTCATTTTAAACGGCAAGAGGCACAACATTACGCTTATTGGACGAGCTATTAACATGAGAAGAATCGTGATAAGTAGCCCTGCGCCTATTAATGGGACAATGCGCGAAGGGAAAACAAGTAAGCCCAGAGTCACGAACATAACTATCTGCATGAGCCAGGCCAAGCCATCATGAAACCTTAAGATCATCTTTTTATTGGGGAATGTTGCCTGGCTTAGCATTAGGCCGGTTACATAAACCGCAAGAAAACCATTACCTTTTAAAAAGACGGCAATAACATACGCCAAAAGAACAAGCGAAATCATCATGGCTAAATATAACCCTTCATATTCGAGTTTCAAGCGGTCAATAAGAAAGATGATAAATTTAGCCATGAGAAAACCAGTCAGCGCCCCCATGCCCATATCGATCATAAATCTTGGAATCAAAGAAACAATATTCATGCTTTTTACCGTAAGCAGGCCTATGAAGCCTATCGTCAAAAATACAGCCATGGGGTCGTTGCTGCCGGATTCAAACTCAAGCAGAGGTTTTAAAGGACTTCTAAGGCTGATTCGTTTAGATCTTAAAATACTGAAGACGGCGGCTGCGTCGGTAGAAGACACTATAGAGCCGAGAAGCATCCCTTCAAGGAAAGAGAATTTCAAAATACGCATAGCAAAATAACCTGTTATAAGCGCCGTGAGTAGAACCCCCAGAGTGGAAAGGATGATTCCCGGCAAGACTACAGATTTGGTTTCCTTCCAATTAGTATCAAGGCCACCAGAAAATATAATAAAAATTAACGCCACAACGCCTATGGACTTGGCCAATTGCGCATTATCGAAATAAATACCCCCTACGCCTTCCGAGCCTGCAAACATGCCGACCGCCAAAAACAGCAATAGTGCCGGTATGGCAAATTTATCCGAGAGTTTGCTCGAAATAACGCTTGCAAGTATTAGCGTTGCCGTCCATAGTAATATATATTCTATCTGCATGATATCCGGTTATTTTTGTCTATATTATACTGCCACAAGACTAATAATAGCAACTCCTAGGATTTATCATCCTTTTTCGGAGGCTCGTCCTTCTTTTTTCTCGTCCCTGAAAAAATCATAAAACCTACCCATGTTATCGCTCCGGCAAATAATACATATACAATCCAATCTTGAGATAGATTACCAGTCATAAGTTCTTGTCCTTTCCTTAAACACAGGAAGCCGTAATGAAAAAATGTCGTTTGAAATTATTATACTGAGAATGCGGAATTACGCTGTGGGAGGAGCCAGTGAATAGGAAAATACTATTCTTGTTAAATAAAAAGATACGTATTCAATCGGAGCCATGAGACAAAAAAATAAAATCGACAATGCGTATACAATAGTCGCTTCTTTAAAAAATATCACTTTGGTGAATTTACACAAAGAGTGGCTGGTAATGCCAATGCGAGGCGGTAAAGAAAACAGGCATTCCGGTGCATTAAATATTTTTGCTATTACAGAATTGCTACCATCATAATTGTGCAGGCAGGAATGAAGTGCCGGATTTGGAACAAAAAACAGACAAGAATAGGCTATCAATATACATATAGCTATCTGTTTCCTGAAATTAGTAGTTGTATGCGAAGAAGCCATTTTTTTCACATTGATATATTCACCATTTTTTACGCCACCAAAATATGGCGATTACCATAACCGACAAGGCCGCTAACGCGGAAATAAACCAGAACGACATAAGGCTCTCTTGTTGAGGAATAGGCAGTTTTACATTCATAGAAAACAGACTGACGATAAATGTCGGCAGCATTATGCAAATAGATAGAATCGTAAGGGTTTTCATGCGAAAATTCAAATTGTTGCTTACCATAGAGACCCAGGCATCCATCATGTTAGATATCACTTGTAAATATATATTGGCCTCTTCGTTACATTGCGTTGCTTCTATAATCATGTCTTCCAAAAACTCATTTTGCTCCTGTGATATCGACATCTTAGTTGAATTCGATTTTATTTTTTCAATAACGCGGGAATTGGAGCTTATGGCTTTAAGATAATAGACAAGACTCTTTTCGAGGCTGAACATATAAAGCAAATCTTTATTGGTCAGAGCCTGATTGATCTCCGTTTCAAGTTCGTTGGATACTTTATGTATTACCCCAAGGTGTTCTTCGAAATGCTGCACACAGCGAAATACTGTCTTTAGAAATACGTCGGAAACGGAATTTAATTTTTGAAATATCCTGCTGTCAAAAAGGTCGTTATCCTCACTCGATATAATAATAATTTTGTCTGAAAATAAAAACAGTCCTAAAGAAGATACTTTGAACAGATAATTATCCGACGCTGCGTACTTCTTCGGGCACTTAATAATAGCCGCTATATGATTAGGCTCGAATTCCAATCGGCCAAGCTCATCAGGATCCAACGCGGAATTATAAGTATGCTCGTCTATTTTAAGCTCGTTGATAAGATAGTCGGTCTCATGCTCGTCGGGCTTTATATAAACACGAACCGCGCCACTTCCGTTCTTTGTTTCTGACAATCTGCCTTCGATTATGTTATAAAGTTTAAGCATTATCAATTCGCCTTATTAAAAATCGATCTTGGACATATGCGTTACCGTTTCATACACCGTATTATGCTATATTATACTATACAAAGCGCAAAATTAAAGTTAATAAGAAAGTGCCATACTGTCAAGAACTATGCTGACTTTCAATAGCAGCACTTATGTTGTTAGGTTTAATCTCTATGAATACCGCATAGAGCCAATCAGAGATACTTAGCACCTTTTTTGGAAATTATCCAGGCTTCTTTCTGGGGATTATTTACACAAAACCAGGAGGACTAATAATCCGAAGGGAAATAACGTCCTAGGTCTTTAGCACATCTTGACATAAAAGTAGCTATGATCACGTTAAGCGATCATAGCTATCTACCTCTTTCTTCTGTGTAAGAGAGAGAATTTAATGGGGTACCCCATCCCATTTCCGCGGGGGCGATACCTTCCTCCCTCAATCCCTCGATACTCCATGTACCCACGAATTCATTATATCTCTTGGGTCTATTTGTAATCTGGGTATCGTGCTCGCTTATATGGATAACCTTAACACCCAGCTCTTTCGCCAAACAGGAGAATATCTTTGCCTTAAGGCATTCTTTGATTTTGTGTTTTATCTTGGGTGGGACATTATCTTCATCTATTAACTTTTGTGCAATGTCGGCAAGACCCTTCTTTGTGAAATGAGATATAAGCCCCGGATTGGCGCCGTGATCTAAAATCGCCGTTGTCTTTGGCTCTTTCCACCGGGATGTAACCTTCTGTATTTCTTTCTGGCGATAGTAGAGAGATTTTTGGAATGGGGTTTTATTGTGTATGTCCGCGTAAGGATCCCACTGCTCTACAGACGTATTAATATATAAAATTCTATTCTCGTGGCACCAGCTCAGCATTTCAATGCAGTCGATATTCCATGAAAGGTCTATTATTATACCGCCGGGAGAAACGTGCTCCGACAATATTTGCGAAAGATTGCGAGGAGTGATCTTTTCCTGGAAAAATTTCACTCAGCGTCTTATATAGGTTGAGAGTTCTTTTCTCTTATCAATAAAATCGACTATGGTGATATTTTTATACGTTATGGAGATATGCTTAAGAAGGATAGGTAAAGCACAGCGAGCTACTGATCCGTAACCAATCATTAAAACTTTATTTTTAAATGTCATGATATCATTGCCCTCCTTGTATGGATTTTAAACAAAAAAACACTCCGCCCCACATGGACAAAGTGCTTTTACAAAGAGAGTCAGATGTTAAGTGATATCCTCCTTTTATTTATCATGATGTTATAATTCTAACACAATTTCTCGGATTTGCCAAATTTTTTAAAAGTATGTTCGATCAGGACGGCAGTCAAATTCAACGAGGGGGCGCCCTTTTATATACAGCCCAAGATAGATTAAATAGGATCTTTTAATCCGCTCACGGGATCGATATATTTTGTACCGAAAGGGCTCTATATATAACTATTGGGAGTGCTGTGGTTTTATGTAAGTGGGTACGTTATTTGAAGATCACATACTTGTATCCACGGTGTCAATTTATGATCCTTAGAAGTTTTCCGGCTCATAATATGCTTAACATTGATACCACGAACCTGCAATGCGTCTGCTATAAGAGAACGGTGACAACGCCATGGCACGCTTTCAGCACACATAATAGCTATCTTCTTTTGTTTCGCTATTTTTATCAATTTTTTTATATTTTTTCTAAAATCTTCTGTCTGCATATAGTCGGCAAACCCTCTGAACGATGCATTCCGCCAAGCCGTATTTACTGAGTTCTTTTTTGCATGGCGCAATCCGCCTAATCCATTAATATGAATATAACCTATATGAGCTTTCTTTAAACTTTTAGGCAGGATTTCCTTGTTAAATTGGGGATTATGTCTTGATTTTGGTATAGTCCTTACATCAACTAGCCTCTTGACCGCGTATGCCTTGAGTAGACCGATAAACTCATCTATTGATTTAGTGCCATGACCGATGGTAAATATAACAAAGCTTTTCTTTTTCATGCCAGCCCGACTTCTTTAATAACCTGTTTAATAGCATCGGCAGATTTTTTGAGTGCCTCTTCCTCTTTTT
Source organism: Patescibacteria group bacterium (assembly GCA_022710205.1). GTDB lineage: Bacteria > Patescibacteriota > Minisyncoccia > Phycocordibacterales > UBA12445 > UBA12445. The sequence goes on from JAKLHJ010000006.1 coordinate 12,667, forward strand.
TCGCAAATTCGAGTTTCATAATTTCTCTGATGCCGTTTTTATTAACTATGGCCGGAAGACTTAGATATACGTCTCGCATACCCAGATAATCGGTAATCAGGCTTGACACAGGTAAAATTGCGTTTTCATCATGGAGAATTGCCTGTGTTATCCTTACCAAAGACAAGCCAATTCCATACGACGTCTCGCCCTTTTTCTCAATGATTTTATAAGCAGAATCTCTTACTTCAGAAAAAATTCCTTCTAACTCTTCCTTGGGTCGACAGGCATGATTATTGCCGCAGATTGAACAGTAATTTTTGAATAAAACTCCGCCGATTGAAGCATTGCTCCAAATAGCCGATTCACTATCTCCATGCTCGCCCAAAATATAAGCATGGACGTTGTGCGGGTCTATCTTACAATGCCCAGCTAAAAGAAACCGGAAACGCGCCGTATCCAACACCGTACCTGAACCGATGACCTCATGTGCCAGCTTAGAAGAAAATTTATACGTCGCGTACGAAAGAATATCTACGGGATTGGTTGTAACCAGGAGAATAGCCGAAGGGGCATATTTCACTATTTGAGATACGATCTGACGATAGATTTCTACATTGTCTTTGACAAGCGCTAGCCTTGTCTGGCCGGGCTTTTGCTTCTTACCGGCGGTTATCACCACTAAATCAGAGCCTTTTATGTCCGGATAGTCTCCGGCAATAATTTCAACCGGCGAAACATAGGGCGCACCGTGGGATAGATCCATGACTTCCCCTTCAAGCCGATTTTTATCCATATCGGTCATAACAATACTTCTTGCGAGCCCTTTCATAATAAGCGCATACGCATAACGCATGCCTACATTGCCGCAGCCAATGATCGAAACCTTTGGTTTTAATTCAGCAATCTTTGTCATATCTACCCCTTATGGCTCTCTTAATTTCGGTCAGTTCTTTCACGCGGATTGACGCGGGTCCCCGGATCGGGAAATGCATCAGATAAACCTTCACGCTCCCGATTCTCTCCTGCCATCCAAAATCGCATTGCCGGATACTTTTAAATGTACTATAGGTGATCTTTCCGATAAAACAAACGACTTTAGGCCTGCGGGTTCGAATGACTTTTAATGCCCGTTTTATGCCCGAGCGTTCCTCACCTTTCTTCAACTCAGTCACGTCAACTGTGGGTCGGTTCACCAGATTTATAAAGTTCAATGCATATTTAGGAAGGAATTTTTTATCATAAATAGTTTTGAGCGACTTATCGCATTTGAGATCGATTTCAGCCTCATCTATGAGCCCGGCTTTATTCAACAAGTACCAAAACATCTTGTTATTGGAGAAAGGCACACCACGCCTATATGAACCAGGATGAGGGTTTATTCCCACGAACAGTATTTTCGCATTCTTTGAGATCTTGTACGCGATCATGATGTTTTTCGTAATTTACTTTTACCAATTTTTTTCAGCGCTGAACCTTTATGCATGGCCATGTGGTCGGTCTTATCGCTTTTGATCAAATACTGTGGCTCCTCCTTCGAAGCGCGGACGATATAGGTCTTAAACTTAATGGCAGAGATGACTTTTTTCTTTATCGTTCCTCGAACGTGACCCGCTTCCGAGTTCCACGACACATGATCTCCAACTTTAAAGGTTTTCTTCATAGGGATAATATTTTTCACATTTCTCATATTTGCATATTGTTATATTTTATCAAACATGGTCTTTGGTACGCCGCACACAGGGCAGAGCCAGTCATCCGGCAGATCCTCAAATTTTGTTCCCGGTTTAACCCCTTGAGTTGGGTCACCAACTGCTGGATCATATATATACGGGCATGCTCTACATTGATATTTATCCATATATCAAATATCCTCTTCTGTTCACTTAGTTTGCCTGACTTTCCGGTCTATTTCTCCCACTAATTTCTTAAAACGAGAATGCGTATCCTCTCCAAGCTTACGTTCCACATCCTCAAACTCCTCCCCCAGATCTTCCTGTTGTTTAGAATTCAAAATCTTATCGGTCATAGGGAAAAGAAGATAATCTTCTTTCCAAATATGATTAGGATAGAGATCTAAGATTCCCTGTAACGATTGAATAAGTTCATCTTTCCGGGAGGAACCGTCACTTATAAAAGCTTTAGCTGTTTCCGAAAGCTTAGCCACCAGAATTCTTGCTTTATTATGTTCCGCAATCAAAATAGCCAGCGGGCATCCCTGCATTGGAACGCCTTGTTTTTCTAACAACGGGAAAAGACGGAATTCTTCTTTCCCGTGATGGCACTTATCGGCAAACACTGACATGAATTCAGGGATATTTTGCAACACCTCTTTATTTACAAATTGCCCTGCCTTTAATTTCTCTATCAAGATCGCGATTGCGCCAAGCACTTTCTCAATTACACGATGCTCTTCTTCTAGAATCTCTGTCGGTTTCTTTTCATCCATTTTTGCTCCTTTAAATAACTTAATATATCCAGGGAATAAATTTTCTCGTAATCCGCTTTTTGTACTCGACGTAATCCGGATAGGTCTTTTCGAGCCAACTTTCTTCTATACTTGATTTGACATTAAAGAAAACGAAGAGTCCTACCGTTAGAAATATTCTTATCAGATCATCCATCCATAAGCTTGCCCCTAGCGCTGCAAGCAAAATACCTGAATATGCGGGATGACGAACAATACTATACAAGCCCGTTGTTATCAAAGACCCTCCAGCTCGAGGTCTTGGAGATGGTTTCAGATTGGATTCAAGAGAGATTACAGCATAGCTTGCCAAGCCAATACCAATGACCATAAACGATATGCCCAAATAACGAATAACGCTTGGCAGATTTATCCTTATCTTAAAAGGGATAAATATAATAGTGAGAAGAAATATCACTTGTGACAAAGACCACTTTTGGTTCCTACTCAACATAATCTTCCTCTTAGCTACTCGCCAACCATCTCGCTTGGGTTCGGAGTTTTAACAATTAAGAAGCTGGCATCTTTATTAGACTTATTCATTATGCTCATTGAAGTCTTATACGCGATTGGCACTAAGGCTCCTTCCTTGGCAAAGACTTCCGTTCCATTTAAATTAATAACTACTTCTCCCTTAACAACAAGAATATGAACATTTGAATTCGCATTATGCTGAGGAACGCTCTGCCCGGGCTTCAAGGCTGCCTGCATTACCAATAAATACTTTTCATCAACAAGTTTCCTGCTTCCCATCTTTTGTTCTTGATACGGTATATTTTCTAGAACATTATTCATTGCTCCCTCCTGTTTGGAATTTGTTGTTTCCAGCCCACGATGCTCTTTGTGTTCATCATCTTCCGTCTCTTCGTGATGATGCCCACCTTTTCCTTCTATTGACTTATGTGACCCTTCCACATAGTGCACATACTCCACATACGCCTCGACATATTCACGCTCGGCATCAACGCTGTCATTCATATGTTTCTTTTTATCAAGGACACGGTCAAATCGTTCTCTAACGCCACTGATCAAATGTTGTGATATCTCTGTTGTTAAGGTATCGACCGAGCCAGCCTCTAACGCCTTGTCGGCTTCTAACTCAATAGGTTCTATGGCATCGGCTGGTTTTATGCCTGTAAAGGGGGCGCTTTCTCCCTCACGATGAATCTTGACAAGAGCCTCAAAAAACTTCATATCCGCTTTTTCTTTGGCTTCGGGACCTTTAGTTCTTTCGGTAATAGCAGTTTCGAATGCGGCGCGGACCTCTGGTTCTTTTTCTTGCTTAACCCACTTCAAAACAGGTGTAACATCTTTTTTCTCTAGGGCTACCTTTGCATCTTTCACAACAGGACCGCCCATAGTATCGCAGTGAGCATATGCTTTACTCAATCCCAAAAAGGTAACACTTACTATAAATACCGCCACTATTACAAAATTAATAAAAAGCGTCTTCTTCATGGCTCCCCCTTATCCTAAATAGATTTCTTCTAACTGATGCAACAGCCCATGAAACTCCTCATGTTTACCAACACCAATTCTTTCTACTTCTAACTTCTCAAACTCTTCTTCAAGCTCAGCTTGTTTTGCCTGTGACAATACTTTGTTCGCCAAAGGGAAGAGTATGGTGTTTTCTTTATCGATATGCTTAATGAGAAGCTCAATATATTTTTTCCCATTCTCTACAATCTTAGTTGATGCTTGACGATCACCATTCTTTAACTTATCAAATGCTTCACTCATGCCTTTAACATACCCCCGGCCCTCTACGTGTTCTAGAAGCGTTAATTTAATTGCACCTTTCTCCTTAGGAACTCCGGCTTCTATCATTGCGGGTAAAAGTAAATCTTCTTCTTTGCCGTGGTGGCATTTATCTACAAAAACTTTCAAGAATTCAAGTATCTTTGCAAAGTGCTCTTGATTTATTTCCTCAGGTTTGACGCAAACTTTGCCCAGAACCTTTAACATTAACTTTACACCTTCATGTTCTGCTTTTAGTTGTTCCGTAGGTCTCATTTTTCCACCTCGCTTACTTTAGCGTTTTCTTAATATCAGACAATTTCAAAAAATGACTTCTTTCTTCCTCGATTATTTTTTCAATTGCATCTTTTTGATAATCAGGGATAAAACGTTTGATCTCCTGATAGTAATTAATGGAATCAAGCTCTACCTCTATGCCAAACTGGATAGCTTCTTTTACGTCTTTTACCTTCTTCGCCACAAGCTCGCCCGTCTTTTCTTTGCTGAAAACATGCTCATCAGCGAAAGCATGCAAATATGCCTCGTATTCCCCGGGATAGCTATCAACCATCTCGTATTGTTCGGACTTGGAAAGTATTTCTTCAAAAATTTTGCGGTGTCTTTCGTCTTCCTCCGCTAAGAAGTTAAAAATATCCTGCAATCTTTTTTCCTTAAATCTCTTTATCATTTCGCGATAGAAGATTATGCCATTCTCTTCAATACGGATAGCCGTTTTTAATATCTCTGCTGCTTTAAATATTTCCGGCATATAAGGCTCCTTTTAATCATTCTATTCTAAATAAAAACCTTCGGCAACATAAATAGTCGCAAATGCATTATCATAGATTTTATTTGTTTTTATGGTATCTCCGCTCAGGACGCCCGATAAATTTTGGTAACGAAAGAACTCTCTGTATACAGGTAGTTGGAATTGGCATGGGTCAAAGAAGTGATTAATATTAAATTAGGAGAGGTTATTTATATTCCGATTTTTAACGTTATTTAATCACTGCCCATACATTGTTTGAAGTAAGCCACTCTTTTCCGAAATATATCATTATGCTCATCGAATATATATCCAGAACAGTCAACCTCTTCAAGATGACATAGTAAATCTAGAAGTAAATAAATACGAACACAATTCATATGGTCATAAATAGAAAAATCTTTCCTCATGCCATGCAGGAGACCATGTCGATTAAAATAGAACTGGGGTGGCGAATCAGCATGATACCAATCATATACGTTTTTTAACATTGCTTCAGCATCCCGTCTTTCAGGAGAATCCGGAAACAAGCATACTGCTTCTCTAAGTTGAAGAAAACTTGGATTTTCATCTCCCGGCTTCCAGCCAATTAAGTTTCTGAGATAGCTCTCAAGAATTATAAAAAGAGTTGCAAGTGCAGACGTATAGTATCCGTGATAAAAACAAGCTGTGGCCTGATCAATCAATGAAACCAATGGTTTCAAATAAGTTGATGACGAATATACTCTAGAAATCATTATTGCTCTTTCTTCTACATTCATGATTTGAAAAGATATAGTCTTGTAAACGCTAAGTGACAACTTATCTATTTTGTCGGAGGTTAACTCTCCTTTGACATGAAGAGAAAGAGCAGTTTCTATACAACTCTTGATCCTGGCTTCATCTTCAGATGTGAAGCGACTGTCTACTCGCCATCCCAACAGAAGCAACCCTTTGTGCATTTCTTCGCGATATTTATCATCGTTAAAATATTCGCCCATCAATCTTGTTTCCCCTAAAAAATTACCAGCGATTTTCTATTTTGTCAGTTCTGTAAGTTTTAGTCGTTCCGTCTAGAAGATCAAGATGCTCATAAAGATAGCTCCATGCAAAATCATCAATATTATAAGCAAACCCCTCTACCATATTACCAAGTCGAGTAGATTGATATATAATGCCAACTTCGGCCAACCCCTGGACAACACCATCATCAATCCTGAGCATATTAGCTCTAGTTTGTTTTGCAAAATAATATCGTAGAATCTGTTTCTCGTCTTCGGTCAACTCAGAGAGGCGTTTTTTCATTCTCTCATAAAACCGCGATTCGTTCTTTCTCCTTCTGACCCATGAAACAAATCTCAAAATTAAATCAACGCAGAAAATAGAAGTTGTAACTAAAAGGGTAAGTCCAAGCCATTGTCTATTTTTTTGAACAATATCAAAAACGCCTAAACTTTTAAGAAGACCGTTATTTGAAAAAAGCAGGAAGGCAGCAACAGCTCCGAGCGCTATAAGATACCTTGGGGCTAGCTTAAGAACGTCTAAACAAGTTTTTACAAAATCGCTGATCATCCCATACCCCCTATTCTACATTTCCTTAATCCATCGACTGCGGTCTTACTAAATCGGAACCGCATAACTATCTAAAAAATAAAAGGGTTTTCTTTTTCCATCGTAATCTTATGAGCATCTATAGTGAGATAAATATTTAATACCTCTTCCCTTACGACAGGAACTTTTATTGTTCCTTTAAATATTTTTTTGTTGGGCAAGCTTATGTCAACCTCCATATGTCTGCCGTTATACACGGATCTCCTAGGATGATGCCCGCTGTAGCCGTCTTTCCCGGCTTTAAATTTTTTCTTCGTTTCATTATCGACGTTCTCAATATCAACATCAAATTGATCTTGGTTCTCATCCCACCGAAAAATAAAATACGGTAAAGATGGGTCATTGGAAATAAGCTTGCCGATAATTAGATGCATTGTGTCGGTAGCTTTATTGTTATGATAAAGCTCGATTCGATAATTAGGGTCTTTATATATCTCTATTAATGCGAGCTCTTTTGCTGCAAATGCCCTTCCATCTTTTTTTACTTTTCGTTTGTCCATAATTATGCATCATTCTTTCAAACAAAAAACCTTCATCGGGCGCGTTCTGCCCAACGAAGGTTTTACTTTTTTTACGTCCGGGATTTACCCCTTCAAACTGCGGGACGGTTATTCACTGTCTATATTAATAATTTACCATAACTACTTGATTTGTCAATCAGTTAATAGCCTCTGACGCCTTTTAGCTTGGCTGATTTGATCTGCCCAGGCGC
>JAKLHJ010000060.1 GCA_022710205.1 Patescibacteria group bacterium
GAGAAAAGCGAAAGTTTTGATTGGTGGGGTGCCATAACGCTTGGAATTTCCTTATCTTCTCTTGTTTTAGTACTCGATAAGGGCAATGAATGGGGGTGGTTTCAACTGGAAAGCCTCTTGTGTTATGCGGCATTGCTTATTTCACTAGCACTATTTATCGTTATTGAACATCGCGAAAAAGAGCCGATCGTTGATTTAAAATTCTTTTCAAACTCTGTCTTTGTAAACACCATTTTGAATAATGTCGTAGTGTTTATGGGGATGATAGGCGGAGTTTTTATCATACCGGTTTTTGCGCAAACATTCCTCGGACTCACTGCGACTCAATCGGGATACCTCTTTATGCCGATGGCATTCATGATGATGGTAGCCTCTCCAATCGGCGGTTTATTCTCGGGGAAAATTGAGCCGAGATTTATCATCTCAGTTAGTACGCTTATTGCCTCGTTCGGTATTTTTCTTTTCACATATCTTGACCCGCGATCGGGAGCTCTTGATATAATTATTCCGCTTTCGATAATGGCATTCGGTATGGGTTTTGGTATGGCACAGAGGACAAGTATTATTACCTCGGTTGTTCCGGAAAGTGAAATAGGGATGGCTTCGTCTGTCCTGGCTCTCGCCAGAAATATCGCCGGTGCTTTTGGTATTGCGGTTTTTGGTATGATACTCAACACGTCTATCGAGAACAATCTTCTTAGTTTTTCAAGAGGGGTTAAAATAAACGGCATGGATCCAAATCTTTATCAGAATGCGGTATCTCTTTTGGTTGTTAAATCGCAAATAGCCGCTTACGTGTCGGTATTTAAAATATCAGCCGCGATACTTCTTGTTGGTGCCGGAGTCGCGCTTTTGATGAAAATTCCCAAAAACAAAATACAAGACAAGGAAGTTTTTGTCTTAGATTAAAAAAAGATTACACTTGGCCCCGACCACGGAAGAGAACGGTTTTTTCTAACTACGTAGAACAATAAACCGGCTATTTTATTTGTTTTTTGTTATAATAACATTGTGGAGATAGATAAATATTTAGGAGAGTAGAAATAAAAATATGTTTGATAAATATCAAAAACTTATAAGTGAAAATCCTGAAGGTTATTGGTTTAGGCGAAAGCTATACGGCTGGGGTTGGACTCCGGTCAAGTGGCAGGGATGGGCGGTAACTTTTGGATATGTTGCCATTTTGGTGGCCCTCGGATTATCCGTGGACAGTAGCTCTTCCAATAAGGAGGTTGTTGATCTCTTTATCCTCCCGTTTATTATTTTAACTGCGTTATTCGTGCGAATATTATATAAAAAGGGGGAGTCGCCTCGTTGGCAATGGGGAGATAATAATAAAAATGAGGAATAGAAAATTAATCTTCCTCGCTTTTATTTTAGTGGTGTTATTTTTACTTTTTTATTATAGCGATTTGGGCGTGGGGCAGTGCGGAGGATACGAGAGAAAGCAAATCGTAATCGCGAATACCACAATAAGCGCAGAGATTGCCGATAATGAGTGCAAACGAGCGCTCGGCCTTTCGGGCAGGATGTCTTTAGATGGCGACAGGGGCATGCTCTTTAAGTATGAGGGGGAGGGTTCTCGCGGAATATGGATGAAAGATATGAATTTCCCAATCGATATATTGTGGTTAGACAAAGATCTAAATATTGTCGGAATGGAGTGGTCTGTGTCGCAGAACACCTATCCAAAAATATTCGGGGAAGAATATGTGGCCGAATATGTGCTGGAGTTGCCGGTTGGCTTCATCGCAGAGCACGGAGTGGCTACTGGTGGTAGTATTTTAATAAAATAATCGACTCATTAAAGGTGTCGGACGGGGTCCATGGAGAGGGCTTGCAATTATCATTAAAATAATGCAGAATATTGCGATTGTTCGTATTTAATAAGTAATTTAAACAAATGGCAAGATTTGATCAGGGAGGCGGAAAGAGATTCGGCGGCAACACGGGTGGCTCCAGATTTGGAGGGAAAAGCTTCGGAAGACCGAGCTTTGGGAGAAAGAGCTTTGGTGATAGGGGCGACAGAGAAGGAGACAGAAGAGGATTTGAAATGCACGATGCGATTTGCTCCGAGTGCGGAAAGAATTGCCAAATTCCTTTTAGACCAACAGGAGAGAAGCCCGTATATTGCAGTGAATGTTTTGGCGCAAAAGGCGACAGAAGGGAAGACAGGCGAGAGAGAAGAAGCTTTGGAGACAGAAGACTAGCTAGAAACAATTTCTCCGGCAACGATGACCTAAAGAGACAAATAGAGGGAATGAATGCCAAACTAGATAAGTTGGCAGAAGCAATTGAGACCCTCGTTCTTCGCTGGGAAAAATAGACAGAAGGTAGAGGATAGAAAATAGTTACATAAGATTTTAAAAATCACCCGTTTGGGTGATTTTTTAGTATGTGTATGGACCAAGAATAATAAGTCCAACTATGACCGCGGATACTGAAGAAACGAGAACAGCTGCGGCCGCCAGGTCTTTTATTTTTTCTATACGAGGATCGTGTTCCGGGTGGAATTTATCGCAGATCTCTTCGAGGGCGGTGTTCAATAATTCGGTGGCGAGCACAAATCCTATGGTTAGCGTAATGATCAAAAACTCTACGGTCGATATCCCAAAATGATAACCAAGATAGGGGATTAGAATCGCAAAGAATATTTCTGTCTTAAAATTAGGTTCTTCTTTATAAGCGACCCAAAATCCGTTGAGGGCGCATCTTAAACTGCTTGAAAAATTTTGTCTTTTTAACATAAAATAATTATATAATTTTGTTGTGTATATTAAAAATTGGCTTGAGAATTATTTTTATAATATAATTAAACATTATTTAGCAGTTTAGTAAGTAAAGAAACAAGATGACAAAGAAAGATCTAATAATATTTGTAGTAGTTTTAATCGCCGGTGTTTATTATTGGATGAATAGCGATGGCATAGTGGCAAAGAAAGAAGCCACGGAGATTGCAAACCCTGCCGCAGTATACTGTGTAGAACAGGGAGGGAAATCAGAAATTAAGACAAACCCGGATGGAAGCCAGTATGGCATCTGTATTACAAAAGATAAGCAGGAGTGCGATGAGTGGGAATATTACAGGGGCGGATGCGTTAGAAATCAATAATATGAAAGGATTTATAGATTTTATAAGAGAACAGGGGGTAGTCGGATTAGCTGTAGGTTTTATGCTGGGTGGTGCCGTATCAAAAGTCGTCACTGCGCTCATAACGGACATAATAAATCCATTTCTGGGTATTGCGCTCGGTGTAGTAGGGGATCTGAAGTCCGCATCAATTAGCATCGGGGCTGTAAATATTCTATATGGTGATTTTATTAGTGTGCTTGTCGATTTTGTTGTTGTCGCTCTTGTGGTATATCTCGGAGTAAAGGGGTTGGGGTTGGATAGGCTTGATAAGAAAAAGCAATAGTTAAAAATCGGTCGAGGCGGCTTAGTTTATGGGACTTAAGGATTAAATATAATTTTATGGCAAAAGGAAATAGTTCACACAAAAAAGACGTAAAGAAGCCTAAAAAGGCTAAAAAATAAGGAGGTTATTTTTTAAGCGAATAAGTTTTTCCGGGTTTCCGTTTAACCCTTATTGTCAGCCGTATAAAAAGATACGGATGTTAATACTTGACAAAATTATATATTTAGTATATACTTATAATAGTGTAATTAACACAGGGGAACAAAGTCGAAGTTTTCTAAGCTAGCAAAATCATAAATATCAAAATGACAGGTAAAATAAAAACACTTTTGGATAAGGGATTTGGATTCATCGCCAGAGAAGGCGAAGCAAAGGATCTTTTCTTCCACTCAAAAGAATTGAACGGTGTCGCTTTTGACGACTTGAGAGTTGGAGATACTCTTTCTTTCGAGGTCGTAGATGGTCCCAAGGGTCCGTCAGCCGTAAACGTAACAAGAGTTTAATCTTTTTACAAATAGAAAATCCGCTTCAGAAATGAGGCGGATTTTTTTATTTACCCTGTTTAGTAAAAATTTAATCACGATTAAATTTTAAATTTTTTTTAAAATTTTACTTATTCGGGGTTGTGGTTGCGAGGCCTATCAGGCAGATCTTTCTCCACGGCTGGTATACGCTCTTAAATTTTTGTTCATTAATTTTGCCTTCCTTATAAGTCACATTGTATGTGACTTCCGCGGTAATTCCTTTCCTTGGGGTTTCACTGCACTGCATTGTCGCGTAAGGAACGTCTGTGCTCATCAAATATTTTGTATCCGGTATCGGTTTTTCATCGGACAAAATAGGCTCACTAATATTTATCTGCCTGCCGTCTTTTTGGCCGAAGAATTCGAATGTAAGCTGATTGTCTTTTACGGTTCCTTGAAGCAATAGATACTTACCTGTGTCGTTCTTAAAACGTAGGTCCGGATGAGGGTCGTAAATGGTCGCGTCAAGCCCGGCTCCATAATATCCGACTACATATCTGTGATTGGTTCGTTCTGTTATCGGCAAACCAGCGTCGAGCGCCAGTCTAAACATCGTTGTAGCCACCTGGCACAATCCGCCCCCAAGCTCTTTCACGCTTTTGTCTTCTTTTATGACGAATTCTTTAACAAATCCCTCTTCTTCGGTGGTCGTGCCCAAAGAAAAGACTGTCGAAAATTCTTCTCCCG
>JAKLHJ010000061.1 GCA_022710205.1 Patescibacteria group bacterium
TCATGAATAAGATCAAAGCCGACGGTGAAGATCTCAAGGTATACAGCAACGCGCTCGATGCCGAGAAATCAAAAGTTATCGCCGACTCTGCTCAAAAAGTATGTGCGAAAATGCTTCCTCAGCTAGAAGCCGCCAAAACAGAAATAAGCAGAAACGACATCGTCATCTTGCAAAACAATTTAGACAAATGCTCGGGCAAGACTACAGAGGAGTGCAAAATGATAAATCAGCTCGCGGGCAAGTTTAACGAATTTAACGGAGCCGCCAAAAAGTTCTCATCAGAAATAGATACGGCCAGAAATTTCTGCAGTAACCCGAGCGAGGCAAGCTTTGAGAAAATAGCGGAATCTTTACAAGGAATCAAAGAAGATGGAGAAGACCTCCGAATATTAGGAAAAGAATTACAAGCCGACCAAGCTGAAAAAGCGAGCGAGAAGGCTCTTTGCAGGGCGATCGTTCCCCTCTTTGCGACAGGCAAGAGCGAATTGGCCGCAGGGCTAGCAAAGGTCAAGGCGACCCAAGACAGCTGTTCCGGTAGCAAGGACGAGAAGTGCGCATCTATAAGAGCCCTTGCGCCAAAGTTCTCTGAAGTGTCCACAAAAGGAAACGAATTGCTCACAGGAATGACGAGCGTCGAGACCACCTGCAAAACACCGAGCGACAAGGCGCCATCGGCCGACTTCATAAAGAAAATAGAAGGCATAAGAAATAGCAAAGACGCTGTCTTAAAACTCGTTGAAGCCCTAAGGGCCGAGCAGGACAAGGCGGCTACTAGCGGCAAGGGAATAAGAGTTGAAGCGGAAGAAGAAGTCTCCACAAACTTACTGCCAAAGACAGAAAGCTGGCACTCAAGAAAAGAATTAAACCCAAGCTGGCGACCACCATTCTTCGGCGCGGGTGTTTGGTATTTGTCTAGAGGAGGAGAATCGCTGTCATACAACGTAAATGTTCCGACCGCAGGAGATTACAGCTTGTGGGTTAGAGATTATGTGGACAATTTCCAGCCGAAAGGGGTAAGAAGAGTCACATATACGATAAACGGCAAATCACTGGGGACATATCCTGAAGTAGCGCTGGCCGGAAGCAAAATAGATGCGGGGAAGGGCGCATTCGGATGGCACAAGGTATTTGTCACAAAATTAAATGCCGGACCGAATATGATGAAAGTTACAAAAGAATCAACGACGTCAGGTGCGGCGATACTTGATGCGTTTTACTTCACAACCGGCAGTGACGTTCCTCCGGAAAAGTAAAATAAGAATTATGAATCAAGAATTAAGAATAATGAATAAAAAAATGACACTAAATAAAAAAAATAATCAAGGAATCGCGCCGCTCATAATAATTCTCATCGTCGCCCTTCTTGCAGGTGGAGGCGGATATACCTATCTAAAATCAAAAAATATCAGCCTGCCCTCTCTCGGACTCGGCAGTAGCACAGCAAAGAACTTGGATGAGATGACGATAGACTCCGGCAATATGGACTTTAGCCTATCAACTATCGGCGCGCTCGACGTGGCTCCCCTTTCTCTAGAAATACCAAACTTGAGCGCTCCCGCTATCGAGATACCAAAGACAAGCGTGGACATCGGGACATTCAACACAAGCAACATAAACATCGGCATGCCGGATCTTTCGAGCGTAATGCCGGCCGTTTCGATCCCCTCCGGTATTCCTGCCAATATTCCCATACCGTCAGCACCGACAAGCATTCCAACAAGTATTCCGACAGATATCCCACCATCAGCACCGACGGGCGCAAGTGGAGCCCCTGCGGGCATGCCTACGGGAGCCGGAGCGCCTAGCGTAGACTGCTCTGCATTCGCTTCTGTCCCAAGCTGTTCAATAATAACAGGCCCGGGAGGGGAAATGTGCAAACAATGCTTCCCGAATAAATAATCCCTCGACACCAAACCGTGTCATTCCCGCCCCCGATCGCGGTCGAGGGTAAACTCCGGCGGGAATCCAGAAAATTGTGGATTACCACGGCTCGGCTGATGGGCCTCGCAATGACAATACTGAACGAACAAAGAAAAACCGTCCCGATAAAATCGAGGACGGTTTGATATTGTCCGCAAACTACTATTTTTCGCTTTTGCCGATAAGGAAATTGATCCCTTCGGCCAGACTTTCGTCATTAACGATGTCCTGGAAGGAAACGCCCTTTTCGACTGAAAGTCGATGGATGATCTCGGCACGCTTCCAGAGATAATTTTGAACGTTTTTACCTGCGAAGAAGATGTGCATGGTAACTTCCAAAAGGACACAAAGATCTTCAGCGCTTCCACTAAATTTAAAATCTTCATGCTTCCGAACAACACGATTAAGGATCCTCTTGGCGTCCAATTCGCTAAAGATGCGGGCATAGGAATCTCCGCGCCTCAGGTAGCGAACAAAACACCAACAAACTTCTTCTTTTAACTCTTTATATTCATCACTGGGAAGAAGCTTATTCATCATCGCCAGAAGGTCCTGGTCCGAGACCTTGGCCTTATCGAATTCGCTCATCATGCCTCCCTATTCTTCGGCATTTAAGAAATTTAGAAGTTTTTCAAATGGCCGGAGACAGCGTTCAACGAACGAAATATCAATTCTCAGCCTTTCAAAGACCGCCAATGCCCTAGTGCCTGCCCAAATGACCAGGAGGATGGCGCCCGTTAAAAGAGTACAATAGCCGCTAATGAGGATGCCGGCTAGCACACCATTCAACAGGCCAAAGGCGATTCCCTTGATAACACTCAAAAGTAGGCCGAACAGGATAAAACCCGCTATCAAACTAAGGGCAAATGAAAATACCCCCGACTTGAGAATATCACTGAAACAAAGATTGACAATGGGGCGATTATATTTATCACCTTCCGTTTCCGTCCACTCATTTATCGGCAGAAACACGAGCAAGAAGAAGGCGCCGAAGATCGGCCATGCGAGAGGGTCAAACCACCTCGTGAACTCGAAGAGCGGAACGGCATCCTTGCCGTCCATAGGGAAAGACACGAGATCTTTCGGGACGTTCATACCGTAGAAATAAATGAGCAGGGCAAAGTGAACGAGCGCAAAGAGCACCGACCAGCGAAATACTGCCTTTTTGATCTTTTCTTTCGGCATCATAACCCCTCCTCTTTCTTTTCCTTATTCTTTCTTCTTCGCATCTTCATTTTCTAATGACGACAAATTCATCCAATCAGAGAATAAAATAAACATGCTGAAATTGGCCAGGACCCTCAGAAAAATTCCGAAATGATAAAAAGGGTCACCCCAAAATCCAAATGCAAAAAAGTGGAGTAATATTTCAACTAGTGTCAAAAAAAGGCTATTTTAACAATCACCGGGAAAAAATTCCCAAGTCGTTTTGTCGTCATAAAGACCCCCTTCTTTTGAGCCGCAAAGCGGCCAATTCACATTAATTTTCAACGACCAAGCCCTACACAAAACTACCACATAAATAGAGTTGAGTAAATACACCCAGATTATCGTGCCCCAGCTAAAAGCCGACGGCCCGCTGATAATTAAAAGGCCTTATTTTTAGCCATGATTTGACCTATTTTTATGCTCAAAACCATTGACATTTAAGACGTAATATGCTATACTTAAAAAATAAGATGATTCGCACGAAAGTACGAATTTTTCTTTAAATATATGATAAACACAATAATTACAAATACTTTTGTCGGAGTTCTGCTCTTTGCCTCTTCTACCTCTTTAACCCCGACAGATCTATCAAAAATGATAGAATCATCCTCTGCTAAACAGGAGGTTGAGATAAAGTGCGATACAAAAGAAAAGGAATGTATAATCGCTCTTATCGAGAAATATTCAAAAGAATTTGATTATTCTCCGAAAATGGCAAAAGCTATCGCCTACTGCGAGTCTGAATATAAAGAGACTGCAAAAGGTGACAAAGGAAAGGCTTACGGAATATATCAATTCCACAAACCGACCTTTGAAATGTTTGCAAGACAGAAAGGTGAAAAGTTAGATTATTATGATACCGAAGACAATATCAAACTAGCCATCTGGGCACTCGCCAACGACAAAGAACATCACTGGTCCTGCTACAAGAAAGTGGCTACAAGATAACCCCGGTAGTAGAGCAAAGCTCACTACAGGGCAGGTCTAAAAAAATCCTCGCGCAATGCGGGGATTTTTTGTTAATTAAACGCAAGACAGTAAAAACTGGATTCCCGTCTTCACGGGAATGACAAAGGCGAGTAGTTGTTGTCATCTCGAGCTTGTCGAGAGATCGCTTATAGTCCAAATACCTAGAGGCGAAGCGATTCCTCGACGGGCTCGGAATGACAAAAGTGGAGGGGACCAAATATAGAAGCCTTAGAGTAAATTTTTTAGAGACAAAACAT
>JAKLHJ010000062.1 GCA_022710205.1 Patescibacteria group bacterium
CGTATCTTTAACTATCTTGAAAACGCCTGATGTATATATATTTGAAGATTCGGTTACATTACAAGACAAATTGCTTAATCCGATAATCTTCATCTTGTAGTCTCCCGATGTGACAAAATCAGGCACCAGCCACTCTGTAGATCCCTGCGAGGCGGGAATATACTCCTCCAACCCTGCGGATACATAATTTATATCAGATGAATCTTGGTCTCCTTTTATAAGTTTAATGGAAACATATCTATCGCTTCCCTTCGGCATATTCCAGTGAATGCTGTATGTCCTTCCGGCGATATACATTTCTCCCCCTTTTGGAGAATTCAATTTTACCGACGACACACCAGCCTCAGGAGCTGAAATGTTAAAAACGGCATCGCTGTAATCACCAAGTCTATAACTTTTGCCGTTATTCCTTATGAAAATTTTATAACCCTGGCCGGCCAGATTATTAGGAACTAGCCAGTGATAAAACGGAGTTTCCAAAGGAACATCCTTGGCGATAGTAAACCCCGGATCTTTCCTGTTTCCTTCATCAGCGGAAGTCGTAAGATAAATATCTATTTTTGAAACACCGGCGTTCGTGGCATCCCATTTAATATCCGTATATTGGCCGGCCCTTATGGTCTCTCCACCGTTCGGAGAAATAACCTTCATCTGATAAATAGACAAAGCCGCCTCTCTCTCGATAAGTTTTTGTTGAAGAACCTTGGCCTGCTCTAATATCCTCTGGAGTAACGAGAGGTCTTCCGCATTGCCCTGCGCCCTCGCGATAGGGGAAAAGGCAAACATCAAAAAGAATGCCACAATAACTAAAAATATTTTTTTCATAGAAAAAAAATTAACGCAATTATTCAATATAATTATAACATCCGCTTCCACAAAAACAAAAAACGCCCTGTGCATAAGGGCGAGAATAATGTTGATATTTCATAAAAACTGGATTCCCGTCGGAATCTACCCTCGACCGCGATTGGGGGGCGGGAATGACAATATTGAGTGGATTTACGCGAAAGTTTTATCTAGAAGGGATTGCGGGCGCCTCGTACTTCAAAATGTAGATGCGGCCCTGTAGATTTACCTGTGTTTCCGATAAATCCGATTATCTGGCCCTGTTCAACATACTCGCCTTGATTTACAAAAATATTGTAACAATGGCCGTAAAGTGTCTGCGTGCCGTTTGAGTGAGAAATAACTATCATATTTCCATATCCACCGTTCCATCCGCCCGTTCTGGCGATAATCACATTACCCGAAGCGGCGGCGTAAATAGGCTCTGTTCCTGAAGTCTTTGAATATGGGGCAAAGTCAATACCGTTGTTTCCGTGAAGACCCTGAGTTCTTCTGACGTTAACCGCAGGTTTTATATAATAACCGGCATAAGAAGGTAGGTTCTTGGCCACCCTTGAAGAATTTCCTGAAGAGGACTTAGAAACAACGGTCTTAATATCTCCGTCCGGAATGATGACCGTATCTCCAACAACCAATTTATCCTTAGCGTCAATATAATTATATTTCAAGATTTCTTCTACATCTCCGCCATAGGTCTTGGCAATACTCTGAACAGTATCTCCTTTCTTAATAGTGTGTTTAACGCCGGAAATAGGGAGAATAACGAGCGTCTGGCCCAATTTCAAGCTTTTTTCGTTGGCAATATCGTTGGCCCACATGATGGTCTTAGAAGAAACGCCAAACATCTTGGCAATGGAGCTGAGGGAATCGCCCTTCTTTACAACGTATACTTCAATCTTATTATCGGCGGGAGTAAGGTATTCCACGTCGGCGATAGTTCCCATCGGGCCGGAATCAGACATAAGAGCGGAATCCTCTACTATAGGAGTCTCTCCTTCGGCCGAAACGAGCACGGCGGTCATGGGCTTCAAGAGGGAAGCGGTCTGGGAATTGTTGTCGGAGATGGTTTCCTTGACCTCGGCGCTTGCGCTACCAAACAACCCCAAGATATCACTTAAAACACCCGCATGAGCAGGTGCCGCAGAACCTAGGAAGAAACTAAGGGCCAAAAATAGAGAAATAGGCTTCACAGAAAGAAGCTTGTAAAATAACGGTTTTTCAGCCATGCGGACACGCTGGTGTCGGCTAGCTTTATTAGTTTTTGCTATAATAAGCCTAAAATTAAGGATTTTCTAGAAGTTTCAGTGAATTGGCCCTTGTCACAGCCACTCAACCAAACATGCAACCTTGCACTCGTATCTTTAATCCTAGCAAAATTAGCAAGCAAAGTCAACGAAAATTATGATTATATGGCTAGAAATAAGGATATTTTAAGTGGAAAAAATATTGGTTTACTACAAAAACGAGAGAAAATATGTTTTTAAAAGAAGTCGTGATAAAATATCTTAAAATAGACAAAAACAAGATGTTTAATCCAAACCAAATACCCTCACCAACCATTAGAAATCCGGAGCCGATATCTCTTAAGGAATATGCCGACCAGAGCTCCAAAGATTTACGTTCTAAAAATCTAGAAAACATTAACATTGATGTTTTTGAAACATGGGGATTTGACACAAATACGCTTTGGCCGGAAAAGATGCCGCCGGAAATAAAACCAACAGAAACTCTGGAAAATGGGAAAAATCCGGGACTAGGCATTAGGCAATTACACAAAGAGGGGATAACTGGTAAGGGGGTAAATGTCGCCATTATCGATCAGATACTAAAAATCCGGCACAAAGAATATTCCGACAGTCTTGTCCACTATGAGGAAGTAGACGACCTATCTGAAGAACCACAAACAATGCACGGTCCTGGAGTATCGAGTGTGTTTGTCGGCAAGGAATGCGGCGTAGCCCCGGAAGCCAAGCTGCATTATTTTGCCAAATTATCAGGCGAAGATTATGCAGATAAAAAATACTATACTAAGGCTATAAAAAAAGTATTAGAATACAACGCCAATCTCCCCGAACAAGAAAAGATTAGGGTTCTCTCTATCTCGAAAGGATATATGAATAAATCGCCTGAACTTAAAACCGATGAGGACATTGAGTGGGAAACGATATTAAAAACAGCGGAACGTTCGGGAATAATGGTTATATGGGTGAGTATGAATGAATATGGAGACAACTTTCCTAGCTCTGGCACCGGCAGTAATATATTCGATAAGGATGACCCTGACGGATATGACGAATGGCTTAGCATCAAACATCGAGGTCTTAAAAAATCCGACCAGGCAAAAGAAAATGAGATACTAATCCCGTGCGACCATAGAACATACGCATCTCCAATAGGAGAGGGGGAATATGCTCACAGTGGGGAAGGCGGGGCAAGTTGGAAAGTTCCATATCTCGCCGGCATCTTTGCGTTAGCATTACAAATTGATCCTGAATTAAAGAGAGCTGAGATTTTGGAAAAAATTAAATCAACCGCCACAAAAAACAAAAGAGGGCTTAAAATAATAAATCCTCGCGGGCTGATAGATCTGATTAAAAAAGAAAAAACATCCTAAACCAACTAAAAAGGCCCTCTTAGGGGGCCTTTTCTAATTTTATTTGACCACCTTCTACTCTCCACTTTCTACCCTCGTAGTCGTGCCACGATCTCGTTTTCAACTTCCGTGGCATCTTTGCCGTAAGTGAGGCGAGAAAGCTCCTTTAGCTTCTCTCTAACGACGCTGTTGCCCGTTTCCGGCAGAGATATCTTCATATTGAACGGCCTTGAAGGCTGGCCGCCGATAAGGATCTTGCCGAAGCAATTTAGGTTGTCGATGCTTATGAGGTCTTTTTCGTTAAACTCCGGGGAGAACTGCTTCAGAAGCATCTCGGTGTCAGGTGCACCCACTCGGAAGGCGAGCATGGAGCCGACGTTTCCAAATACAGAATCCCTTATCTTCTCGTCGAGCTGTTGGATGAACTGGTGGGCGAGAATGAGGTTCAGCTTATACTTCCTTGCCTCCGAAAGTATCGTCGCGATAGAGTCAGTCGTGTAATTTTGGAACTCATCTATATATAGATAAAAATCTTTGAAGTCTTTTTGGCCTTTCTCGATGAGTTCCTGCCTGGATAGCGCGGCCTGAAGGATCTTTCCTGTTATAAGCATACCGAGGAGACTTGAGTTTATGTCGCCAATCTTTCCTTTTGAAAGATTTACGAGAAGGATCTTTCCCTCGTCCATCACTTCTCTGAAGTTAAACGCCGACTCGGTCTGACCGATTATCGGCCTCATGTAGTGATTGGAAATAAAGTTGTCGAACTTTGAGGCGATATACCCGACCATATTTGCGAGTGACCAGTCTCCGGTCGTTTTCGCGGCTTCTTTCTCCCAGAAATCTATAACTGAAGGATTTTTAATTCGAGCTAGTTTTCTCTCTCTAAATTCGTCA